>JAKIUY010000166.1 GCA_021647315.1 Victivallaceae bacterium | reverse complement strand
CGAGCCTGCGAGCGGTTTATGCTGATTTTCCGCTTGAATTATGACTGCGAAATGATACTCAACATCATTTAAAAGACACCAGAAAAACTTTCATCTTTTTTCATGCCGCTTTTGACACTACCTTATTATTAATATCAGCTTAATCTGACACCCGTTTAGTGTCATATATAAATTTAACCCTTTATCGGATAAAGTCAAGAAAAACGGATTTTTTTCTATAAAATACCCCTGCTACCGTTTTGCGATCTGAAAGCCATTAATTTTTTCGCAAGCTCTTAATCAGAAACTTATCCAGTTGGTTGGCAAAATCATGAACGTATTTTTTAGCAAAAGGCGCCGGCCCGCCAGTCATTTCGCCATTATCACGAATATCCTGCATTAGATTACGCATTGCCAGACAGTGTTTGATATTAGTCGCATTCAATAATTCACCACGATGGTTAATCACATGGGCTTGTTTGGTTATAACCCGGTCGGCGAGAGGAATATCCGCGGTAATAACTAGATCACCCGCTTCAAGCAGTTCAACAATACGGTCATCAGCCTCATCAGCCCCTGCTCCGACGACGATGGCGGTGATATGAGCTGATTCACCAATGTTGATTCGTTTGTTGGCGATTACAACCGTCGGAATTTCGAGTCGTTCAACAGCACGCAGTAAAATCGGTTTCAGCATATTAGGGAAAGCATCACCGTCAATATAAAGTGTAAGCATAAGTTTCTATTGGTTAAGTTTTATTGAAAATATATGTTTTTCTGTGGATAAAAAATTATTCAGTCGGGACGTCAAAACGGTGCGCATTGTCGCCGGTCGATTCGATTTCCAGGATGATCACCAAGTCATCGGGGTTAAGTCTGAACAGTGAACCTTCACCCTGATAAAATCCGTGAATCTCGATAAAATGGATATTCATATCGGTATAGGTGATTTCACGGTTAAGTGCCAGGTTTTTTACCGTGATATTGTATTTAGGAATGAGCCCGGGATCCTCGAACGGGCAACGCATTTTCCCACGGACACTATCAACCCGAATTTGAAAATGCTCACCGTATTCAATAAATTCGCCGAGCCCGCATTCGCCCTGCCCACGCAGAAACTTCATCTGTGCCGCAATCTTCAGGTGGGTCGTTGTCAGACTTTTCACCAGTTGATTATCTTCATCAATTATCTGTGAGAGGTCACGTTTGTCATGTCCGAGGAACCCTTGCAGGGTAATGATACCGGGTTGCATGTTTTCCTGCGCCAGTTGCAGTTCAGGATTCATTTTCATGGTCTCTTCTCCTTAATTAGAGACGGTACTCGAAAAGCCTTTAATTGCCGCCTCGCGGAAATTAAAAGCTTTTCTCCGCTCCGTTTGTATTAATTTCAAAGAATTTTCTTTGAAATCTGGGCATTAAAAATAATTTTGTTATCACCCGAATTTATCGTAATATATTTGATCTTCCGGGACTTTTTTCCCGGTCAGGACATTTACACAGGCATTGATCATGCCGGGGCTGCCGCATAGGTATGCTTCACTGTTTGAGCCATCAGTCATATTGCGTTCGATAACTTCAGTAATAAGTCCGGTTTCACCTTGCCAGTTGTCTTCAGGTTTTGGTTGCGACAGTGCAGGAATAAAGGTAAAATCGTCCAGATCTTTTTCAAGCTGTTTAAGTTCATCTAGATAAAAGAGGTCGCGCTTGGTCATCGCACCAAAGAAATAAGTGACTTTGCGTTTAATACCGCGATAACGCATATCGAGCAGAATTGACATAATCGGTGCCATCCCGGAACCGCCGGCAATACAGATAATGTCGCGTTCGCTATCCTGGAGGAAGAACTCCCCGTGGGCCCCGTTTACCGTAACCATATCGCCGACATTGAGAAACTGATGCACATAGGTGGTGCAGATCCCGTTAGGCACCAGTCTGATCATAAACTCCAGACCGGTTTCGTCATCCGGGGATGAAGAGATGGAATAGGCGCGGTAAACCGGTTCATCGCACAGTTTATATTTTGGAGTTTTAATCTGCATAAACTGTCCGGCTTTGAAGACAATATCGCTATCCACCGGTAGCTTAAGCCTGACTTCTTTGATGTCATGGGTCAAATCTGTTATTGCCACGACCTCGGCAGTTACTTCACGTACTAGAAAACATGATTCAGGAATAATTATTTCAAGATCATTTTTAACTTTTATCTGACAGGCAAGGCGATAATTTTCTTTGCGTCGTTCTTCGCTTATCCAGGGCAGTTCCGTCGGCAGATAATCTCCGGCACCCCTGGTGACCTGCAATGTACACAATCCGCATGAACCTTTACCGCCGCAGGCGGAAGGAATATATATTTCAGCTTCATTCAGGCAGGCTAACAGTGTTTGCCCCCCATCAATTTTCAGTTCTCTAGCACCGTCGTTAATGGAGATGATACATTCACCATAATTGCCGATTGTCACTTCAGCCAACAGAATAATCAGCGTCAGTGAAACCGTAATCGCGCAACAGATGGCGATCGCTATAACTATTTCAATCATTCACAATATTCCAATATCTTATAAAACCCCGGAAAATCCGGTAAAAGCGATGGCCATGATACCAGCAATAATCAGCACTATACCAGCCCCGGCTAATGGTTGCGGTACCCGTGACTTTGCCATTTTCTGCCGAATACCCGCCATGGCGATAACCGCCAGCATCCAGCCAATCCCACTGCCAAAACCATAAACAACGCTCTGGGCAAAGTTATAATGTCTTATTTCCATGAACAGACAGGCACCGAGAATGGCACAATTGACCGTAATTAGCGGCAGAAAGATGCCGAGATTATGGTAAAGTTTTTCCGAAATACGTTCAATACAGATTTCCGCCACCTGAACAAAGGCGGCGATAACGATGATAAAGATGATAAAACGCAGGTAATACAAATCGTAAGGTTTAAGTATCAGATAATAGACCAGCCAGCATAACGGGGTGGTAATGCCCATTACCAGGGTTACTGCCAAGCCGAGGCCGAACGCGGTTTTTACTTCACGTGAAGCCCCGAGAAATGAGCACATCCCGAGATAGTTGGTCAATAAAATATTGCCGGTAAATATCGAAGCGAAAAAGAGTCCGAACAGTTCAAGGTTTATTTGCTGCATGCACATTCCTCCCCGTGATGAAAACTTTTAATTATCCAGATAAGTACGGCCATGACAAAGAAGGCTCCCGGGGCCATCACCATAATCGCCCAGTTCTGCCACCAACCCGGCATTATCTGAAAACCCCAAAGGGTGCCGGAACCCAATGGTTCACGAATAAATGCGATAGCAATAAGTACCAGAGAATAACCGATGCCGGAACCGATACCGTCAAGTGCGGCTAAATGCGGTGGATTACTTAATGCGAAGGCTTCACAGCGTCCCATGACGATACAGTTGGTGATAATCAGTCCGACATAGGGCCCCAGCTGTTTGGAGATTTCGGGCATTTTGGCCTGAAGCAGAATATCTACCAGAATGACACCGGTAGAGATAATCATAATTTCCGCCATCATGCGTACCCGTCCGGGAATAAGTTTGCGCAACAGTGAAACCATACCACTGGAAAAGGCGCAGACAAAGATCAGTGCAATGCTCATAACCAACGTATTTCTCAATGAATTGGTTACTGCCAAAGTTGAACATATTCCCAGTATCTGTACTAGAATCGGGTTATTTTTAAATATTCCGGCTGAAAATATCTGTAGCCCTGTATCGCGTCCGTTCACTTGATCGCTCCTTTGACTATTCCCGGTGCTTCGCTCATAATGCGATTAACCATATCCTTCACCGCAGTTGAGGTAATTGTCGCGCCGGTAATTGCATCAAACTGGTTTGCGTCAGCCTTAGATTTTTCCGGAACCATGCTCAAAGGTGGAGTTTTGCCGCTGAATTGCTCCTTGAACCATGGTTCGTCAATTCTGCCTCCTAAGCCCGGAGTTTCCTGCTGTTCTGTAAAGAAAATCCCGGTAATTGCGTTCAATTGACGATTTATGCCGACTACCGCATGAATGGTGCCCCACAGTCCTGCACCTTCAATATTAAAGACAAACCCGCTATCTTTTACCGTGTAATAGACAATTTTATCATCACGTTTTAGCGCGGTAATATTTTCGTCAAACAGTTTGCCGACCGCTTTATCGTCTTCCGGCAGCGAAATGCCGCTGACGGTTAATATCGCCTGTCTGACCCTTAATGCTTTATTGTATTCAATCGTTGCTTTAGTCGCATGAAAAGCGGTTGCGACAATAAAAACCGAAATCGAAGTCAGAATAATCATAAAAATAATCGTCCCTGCCGCCTGTCTGATTTTAGATTGCTTGGCCATTATTTCCTCGTCGCTTTTTTGGGAAAATATTCATTGAATGCAAAATCAGTGATCGGGGCAAACATATTTGCCAGCAGAATCGCGAACATCATACCTTCAGCCCAGACTGAGTAGGTGCGGATGATAACGGTCAGAACACCAATTAGAATGCCGTAAACATATTTGGCGCCATCACGTTTCGGGGCTGTTATCGGATCAGTTGCCATGAAGAGCAGTCCAAGCATAAAACCACCGCTTAACATCGCCTGCACTGGGGACAGGATTTTTTCGGCTCCGCCACCCCAAAATAAAAGTGACTGGAGGGCGAGAAAAGAGAGTAGACATGAAATAACGATTTTCCAGCTGGCATGTTTGCGCCAAATCAGATAAAGACCGCCGATAACAATCAGCAACACTGAGGTTTCACCGAAACAACCCGAGGTGTTGCCGAACAGTAGTTTGCCCCATTCAACCTGACCACCTTCAGCCATTATTTTCATCGGGGTCGCACCGGTTGTGGCATCGGCCGCGTAAGCGGCAAACCCGCCGGGAAAGCCGCTGAACGGTTTACTCCAGCGCCCGGTCATCTGCAGTCCGAAGTTAATATAGATAAAGGCGCGTCCCACCAATGCGGGGTTAAAGACATTTTTCCCGAATCCGCCGAAAACCATTTTGCCGAAAACAACCCCGAAAATAATTCCGACCACCCCCATCCAGATCGGCAATGTCGGCGGTAGAATCAGCATAAACAGCGTATTGGTAACAAAAACTGAGGAAGAGACTGGTTCCTTGTAATAACGGGCGAAGAGATATTCAGCAAAAAAACCGGCCAGATTAACTGCCACCAGCATGATTAAACTCTTCCAGCCGAAAAAATAGACCGATGCCAGCACCAATGGTGCCAAAGCATAAAGCACCCGTTTCATCGGTAATTGCCACTTGACCAGTGGTATTTGTTTTGAAACTGCCATTCTTATGAAATCTTTTTTTATGAAATCTTATTTATATTCTTAATTAAAAAAGCATTCTTTTTTAAAAAATCAACCTGATTATGAGTAATGGGCTACGTTTTTCCCAGGACTACGCCCGGGAAATGACATCATTCAGATGCAATTACCAGTATGACGGCTGCTCCTGCACCGTCTTTTACCACGCACGGAGCGAATGTCAGCACCCTACTACGCGTAAAGCTGCGAAGGGCAGGCAGATATCTGACTTACTTTTTTGCCATAAATATAATTATGTAGATGTCAGATGCCAGGCACCTAATAATGGATCACTTGCCGCGATTAAAGAGCTGCGCAAATTAACTTTTTTTCATGATTCTGCCACAAAATGATTCCGTTAAAATTTTTGGTTGCGGCTTTGCGGCTCTGCGTATAACTCCTGATAAACTTTGAGTGTATTATCGATGAAATTACTGATGTCAAACTGTTTTCTTACTGCGGTTGCGGCGCATTCGGATAACCTTTTCAGCTCATCTTCATCATTTAACAACCGTTTCAATATTTCGGCAAGTGTTTCAGCATCATTCGGTTTATAGACAATGCCACCGCCTGTCTCAGCGATTATTTCTGAAAACCCGCCTGCGTCTGGTTGAACTACCGGTACGCCGGCCGCCATTGCTTCGAGCAGATAGGTTCCGAAAGCTTCTCCCCCGGGCACCGGCACAGAAAACAGCGAGATTTTTTTCAGCATTTCTATTCGGTCATGAAGCTCAAATTCAGGTTCAATTATGAAATCTGCCGCAAAACCGGCTTGGGCGATTTTGCGTTGCCAACTCCTGATAAAGTTCAAGTTATCTTTGGTGACACCGCCGGAGGCATAAAGTTTCAAATCTCGAAACCTCTCATCCGCTTTTAACTGTAAAAATGCTGCTGCTAAAATACCGAATCCCAGAGCTTCGGATATTTTCGAGATGTACCCGATGGCCGGAGAGTCCGGGAATGATTTGTCCTCTGGATAGCCAGCTGTCACTATACCGATATGAACAGTTTTAAGCTTTGCCTCGGGAATATTCAATTTTTTCCGCATTTTTTCACCATAATATTTGCTTACCGCAATAAAAACATCGACATCAGCTGTTTTTTCTGCAATCAAGTCCCAGACCTGTTCGATAAATGGGGCATTCATCGTCTCAACCCATTGATCTTCATCCTGTAATGAACAGATTATCGGTATTTGAAGTTTATCTTTTATCTCCTTGGCAATTCCGAGCAACAAGGCGTTTGAAATATGCACAATGTCAGGTTTTTCTGTCTCAGACAGCCACTGGATGAGCTTCTGCAATTCGTCTGACATTATATTGGATTCACCGTTCAGAATATCAATAGTCATCCCTTCAAGTCCGTCGGCACGGGTTGAACCTGCCCGTTTCGCGGCAAACTTTAACAGCAAAGGGGCATCAAAAATCCGCAATAGCCAGGCAGGCATTTTTCTCAACCAAGGGAAACGATATTTAAAATAGAGATTTACCGCGCCGAAAAAAACCGGAGCATTGGCTGTAGGGGTTTCAGAATCTGAAAACATTGGCAGATACATAGGGATGATCATCACGTCATGACCTGCTTTGCGCATCGCTTCAGCAAGAATATTGTCACGGAGGCAATTCTGACAATAAAAGGTCCCGCCTGACCCTGGAATTATATAAACAATTTTCATCATCAACCATTTTTTGAGTCAATTATACAAATATTATTACTCCACATTATACTCAACTATCTGTTTTGTCAATAAACGGCGGCAATATTGACCTGTGCTTTCTGCGAATATTTTTTCAGACTAAATATGTTGCTTAAAAGAAAAATTGCGGTATATTTAAAATATTGCTACCAATCGCCTGGTAGTGTCAAAAGCGGCATGAAAAAAGATGAAAGTTTTTCTGGTGTCTTTTAAATGATGTTGAGTATCATTTCGCAGTCATAATTCAAGCGGAAAATCAGCATAAACCGCTCGCAGGCTCGC
>JAKIUY010000165.1 GCA_021647315.1 Victivallaceae bacterium | reverse complement strand
TGGGAACCTCTCTTGATTTTATATCAAAAAGCGCAATAAAAAAGGGGGAAGACGGTTTTTCTCTGTTTTTTATTGATTTTAAGTAAGAAAATAGGTCTGTAACCATAGGTAAGGGTTGACAGTACCCTGTCAAAAAAAAGGAGATTATTATGAAAATTGGTCTAAGCACATACAGTTTATCACGGGCAATCAAAGCTGAACAAATTGATGTTATCGAAGCAATTCAGTGGATTGCCGATAATGGCGGCGAACATGTTGAAATAGTTCCCGGATCATTTATCCTGACTGACAATGACCCATTGGTCAAGGCTATCGTTGCCAAAGCCAAAGCAATAAACCTTGAAATATCAAGTTATACCATCGGCGCGCAATTTATCCAGACAACCGAAGCAGAACTTGAAGCTGAAATAACCAGAGTCAAAAAAGAGGTTGATATTGCCAATGCACTGGGCGTGAAACTTATGCGCCACGATGCCGCCAGCCGGCCAGCTGAACAGACCTCACTTGAACAATTTGAAGCAGATCTGCCGATAATCAGCAACGCCTGTGCCCAGATCGCGGATTACGCCAAACAATACGGCATCACCACCAGCGTTGAGAACCATGGACTCCACCTCCAGGCCCACGAACGCGTTCAACGTCTGTTGCGAGCAGTCAACCGGGACAATTTCAAAACTACTCTCGATATCGGTAATTTTATCTGTGTTGATGAAAACGCCTTTATCGCTGTCAAGCAAAACCTCAAATATGCTTCAATGGTTCACGCCAAAGATTTCCATCTGAAAGACGGCACCTACAATCCCGGTGAAGGCTGGGCGCAGACTCCGGGTGGTAACTACCGGCGCGGCGCGATTGTCGGTAACGGCGACATCAAGGCAAACCAGATCATTAAATTCATCAAAGAAAGTGGTTATAATGGCTTTCTGTCAGTAGAATTTGAAGGTATGGAAGACTGCTTTGTCGGTTCGAGAATCGGCATGGAGAATGTCAAAAAATTCTGGAATGCGTAATAGACATTTGAATTAAGGTTTTCAGCAAAGGGGGCAATTTAATAAATTTACTAAGGGCTCGCTCAAAAATAAATTGGAGAGTTTCGCGTAGGATGCGGACAGCTGATTAAGGCACGAAAGTATTTACATAGTAGAACTATATAAATATTTTCTTAGCGCAGAGCAGCTGTTTGCAATCAAGCGAAAAATCCAACCTGTTTTTTGTGAGTCCTAAGAGGGGGAATACATTTGGGATTGTAAATTATGAATAATAGTACAGCTAGTAATAGAACACTGGAACTCCACGCCGGGAGCACTGGTCGTCAGACCGGCTTTTCTCGCGATATGAATACATCAATCATATAAATAACTGGAACAACGGTACACACAATGATATAACCCCTACGAAACACTTACATGTTTCGTTAATGCCGGTCTGACGACCAGCGCTCCCGGCAAAGACCATACAAAACACTATGTGTTTCGTTAATACAATCCTGACGACCAGTGCTCTCGGCAGAAATATAACCTTATCACACCCGTTTTTGGCTGAAAATAGCCCTAATTAGACCTTGAATTTTTAGATTGTTAAGCTATCTTACAAAGTCTGTGATAAAATCAGTTAAAAACTCCCATACGGGTATAATCAGGAAATAATATGCAGGAATATCTCGAAATAACCATTGGCGCGGTGCTGGTATACAACTTTGTCCTAGCCCGCTTTCTCGGCATCTGCCCTTTTCTCGGCGTCTCAAAAAAGCTTGACACTGCTCTCGGCATGTCCGGCGCGGTAGTCTTTGTCATGACCATGGCATCGCTGATTACCTCAATCATCTATAACTATTTTCTAAAAGCTCCGATAGAAATTGGCGGCAAAACCTATAATATTGGATTTCTGCAAATCATTCTCTTCATTGTTGTTATTGCTTCTCTGGTCCAATTGGTTGAAATACTGCTCCAGAAACTCAGCCCACCACTCTATAAAGCACTCGGTATTTACCTACCGCTGATTACCACTAACTGTGCGGTAATGGGTGTAGCAACCCTCAATGCAACTCAAAACTACTCTATTTTAAAAGCAACTATATTCGGTTTTTTCTCCGGCCTGGGTTTTTCACTGGCACTGGTAATGTTTTCCAGTCTACGCGAACGCCTCGAACTTGCCGATGTCCCAAAACCATTTCAGGGCATGGCGATTGCGCTGATTACCGCCGGAATTCTGGCAATGGCATTTATCGGTTTCTCAGGAATGTGCTGATAAAAAAAGAAGTTAGAAGTTAGAAGTTAGAAGTTAGAAGCTAGAAGCTAGGAGTTAGAAGCTAGAAGCTAGGAGTTAGAAGTTAAAAGAAGAAAAAATTAAGTTTAAAATAGTATGATGTACAGACGTGATACATTGCGTCTACGAATAATAAAAACAATAACAGGAACTTATATGGAAACAATGTGGATTGCAGTCGCAGTACTTGCCGGCATGGGAATTATCCTCGGTGCGACAATCGGAATTGCGGCAAAAATATTTAAAGTGGAAACTGACCCACGAATTGAACTGGTAACCGAACTGCTCCCCGGTGTAAACTGCGGCGGGTGTGGTAAAGCCGGCTGTGCAGATTTCGCCAAAGCCCTGGTAGCAGGCGAAGAACAACCGGGTAAATGTCCAGTATGTTCACAGGAAGCTGTGTCGTCGATCGCTAGAGCATTAGGCATAGAAGCAGGCGAAACTGAGAAAAAAGTAGCAGTAGTACTCTGTAGCGGTGATAACAATAAAAGCAAAGTAAAAGTGCTCTATAACGGCGTCAGTGACTGCGTGTCCGCCTCTTTGATCGCTGGCGGACCAAAAGGTTGCGCCTACGGCTGTCTAGGTATGGCCAGTTGCGCCAGAGCCTGTCCATTCCAGGCCATCGAAATTATCAACGGGTTGGCAGTGGTTCATCCTCACCTCTGTGTCGGCTGTGGAAAATGTGTCGAAACCTGCCCGCGTGATTTGGTCAAACTGACTCCAATCTCCGCAAAAGTTCATGTTTACTGTAACTCTCCTGAAAAAGCTCCGATCAAGAAAAAAGTTTGTACCGAACCATGTATCGGTTGCCGCAAGTGCCTTAAAGCTGGCGAGGAAGGACAATTCATCATGCGGGGATTCCTAGCCGAAGTCAACTATGACAATGCACCCGACACCGATATCACTGAAAAGGCCGCCTGCCCGACAGGCTGCTTGAAAATCGCCAAAAATCATCTAGCCATTGAACAAGCCGAGGTAGCATAATGAGCGCAAAATCAGCATATAAAGTTGTGACATTTTCCGGTGGTGTTCATCCTGACTACGATGGTAAAGATCTGACTAGAGAATGCGCCATAACAGAAGCGCCGCTACTCGATCAATATCAAGTTATCGTTCATCAGAACATCGGTGCACCGCCAAAAGTTATTGTCAATACCGGCGATGAAGTAAAAAAAGGGCAGGTAATAGCTGAAGCCAATGGCTTTGTCTCAGTTCCCCTGCATGCACCAACCAGTGGGGAAATCGGCAAGCCGATAGAAGTCCCCGGCCCAATGGGCACCAATGTTCCGGTAGTTGTTATCGATGCTGACGGCAAAGATGAATGGGGCGAATTAATGCCCCCTATTGACTGGAAAAACAGTGATGGTGATACAATTAAAGATCGCATTCGCGCAGCCGGTATTGTCGGTATGGGCGGTGCCGCATTTCCAACCCATGTAAAACTATCCCCACCTGCGGATAAAAAAATTGATTATATGATTCTGAACGGAGCTGAATGTGAACCATACCTGACTGCTGACCACCGACTGATGCTTGAACAGCCGGAAAAAGTTTTAGCAGGTGCGGCTATTCTGGCAAAAAGCATCGGTGTTGAAAATATCTATATCGGTATTGAATTAAATAAACAGAATGCCATCGATACCCTGCTTGCCAAAGCCGATGAATATAACGTAAAAATCATCGGACTCAAAGTACTCTACCCGCAGGGTGCTGAAAAACAACTTATTTATGCCGCGACCGGACGTAAAGTCCCCGCGGGCGGCCTACCGATGGAAGCTGGCTGTGTGGTTCAGAATGTTGCTACGGCAGCCGCAGTTTTCGATGCAGTCGTCGAAGGCAAACCGCTGATTGAGCGTATTACAACTATAACCGGCACCCCGGTAGTAAAACCCGGCAACTGGAAATTACGAATGGGCTATACAGTAGCGCAAGCTCTAGAACTGGCGGGTGGCGTCAAAGAAAACCCCGGAAAATTGATTCTCGGCGGACCGATGATGGGCTTTGCCCAGAAATCATTGCAAGTTCCAATAGCTAAAAACAGTTCAGGGATTCTGCTGTTGGCACGCAATGAAGTCGTCCAATACGAATCAATGCCCTGCATACGCTGCGGTAAATGCGTCGGTGCATGTCCGATGAATCTGCTGCCGGGTACGCTCAGTTCCCAAATTGAAAGTGAAAGTTTTGATTTAGCTGAACAGTATAATGTGATGGACTGCATCGAATGCGGTTCGTGTGCCTATATCTGTCCGTCAAACCGGCCTTTAGTCCAGCATTTTCGCCGGGCAAAAGCCGAAATAAATATGAAACGTCGTGCTCAACAGAAAAAATAACGATTAACGATTAATGATTGTAGATACGCAATACCTTGCGTCTCATTAATTAATACATAAATAATAACAGGTAAAATATGAGTGAAGAAATAGTAAACGAAATAAAATTACCCAATGAATCAGAATTGATCCTGAGTTCATCGCCTCATCTGCATGTAAAACAGGATATCAGAAAAATAATGCTGACAGTGCTGATTGCACTACTACCGACCACCGTGGCTGGAATCTACTTTTTCGGTTTTGATGCCCTGAAAGTAATCTTTTACTGCGTCGCTTTCTGCGTGCTGCTTGAAATGCTCTGGTTTAAAATGGCCGGCAAGCCAATGTCCACCGTTAAAGACGGCAGTGCCGCCCTTACCGGATTACTGCTGGCACTTAACCTTTCATCCGCCATGCCATGGTGGGTATGTCTGATCGGTGCTCTACTCGCCATCTGGCTGGGTAAACAGGTTTTCGGCGGTCTCGGACATAACCCATTCAATCCAGCACTGGTTGCCAGAGTTGGACTACTGATTGGCCTGCCGGGTTATATGACCACCTGGGTGCCGACTAAACTGATGACCCAAACTCCGGTAACTGAATACAGTAAACAATTTTTCTCGCCAACTGGATTAACAGATTTAGCAGCGGGCAACTTAGATGCGATTACCTGCGCAACGCCACTCGGGGTGCTCGGAACAACAGAAAAAATTCTTGACACCACTGTTCAAGCTACTTTCCTTGATGTCTCAAGCCTTGATGCCTGCTGGCAATACTTTATCGGTAATGTCGGGGGCTGTATCGGTGAAGTCTCCGCACTGGCATTGCTGATCGGCGGGGTGATTCTTGTTGCGACAAAACTAATTAAATGGCAGGTTCCAGTTGCCTATATCGGCTCAGTTGCAATTTTCACCTACATTATCAGTTCAATCTGGCCGGGCGTAACCCCGATGCCGCTATTCCATATTTTAACCGGCGGTCTGCTGATCGGTGCAATATTCATGGCAACCGATATGGTAACCTCACCAATGACCACAACCGGAGCAGTAATCTTCGGGGTCGGCTGCGGAATCATTACCTGTCTTATCCGCATCTGGGGCAACTATCCGGAAGGTGTAAGCTTTTCGATTCTCTTTATGAATGCCCTGGTGCCGTTAATTGACCGTTTTGCCCGTACTAAGCCGTTTGGCTTTAAAAAACTTATCGCCAAAGGAGCTGATGCATGAAATTTTTAAAAGAGACCAATAATACCATTGTCTTGGGCTTGTTCCTCGGTGTGATCGGTGCAATAGCCGCACTGATTCTAGCCTATGTTGCCCAACTGACAGCAGAACCAATCAGAAAAGCTAAAGAAGCTGAAATCAACAATGCATTGCAGGAAGTGCTACCGAAATTTGATAACAGTCCGGTTAAAAACAGTTTTGTCCTGAAAGCAGATGATAACAGCGGTTATGAGGTAACATTTTATGGAGCGATAAAGGATGGAAAACTGGTCGGTATCGCTGGCAAAGCCAAAACCATGAAAGGTTACAGCGGCAAAATAGTGGCAATGATCGGTCTGACCCCGGCGGGCAAAATCCGCACTGTTTCAGTATTGAAAGAACAGGATAAAGCAGCAAAACCAATATCGGCAATTCTGGTTACTCAACAGTCTGAAACCCCCGGTCTCGGTACAGTATTATGCCAACGTAAAAATATCGTAACGTTGGCTAGTCTGTTCAGCAATAAAAAAACTGTTAAAACCGCTCTGCCGCCGAACAAATACCTTGATCAGTTTGCCGGGAAAACCGCTTCGACAGCGTCATGTCAAGCAGGTAAAGATGGTAAGGTTGTTTATAAAACCGGTGCGACTGTTACCAACAAGGCCGCGCCATGGAAAGTAATCAAAGATGGCGGAACAATTATTTATAAAACCGGTGCGACAGTTACCAGCCGTGCAATTACCGATGTCGTTTATCGCATAACCCATACCTATATGGTAAATAAAAAAGAGATTGATAAGAAACTGGAAACTGAAAATTAGCATGTTATTCGGTGGCATAGCCACCACATTTGGCTCATTAGTCCCATTTTGCCCATGCTTTTAATAACTATAAATATAAAAATAAAGGTACAAACATGAATTTAATTAAAGACTTTACCCGGGGAATCTGGAAAGAAAACCCTGTTTTAGTGCTGTTGCTCGGCATGTGTCCTACGTTGGCAGTAACCTCAAATGCGACCAATGGTGTCAGCATGGGCGTCGCCACAACCTGCGTGCTGCTCGGCAGTAATATTGTAATCTCAGCCATTCGCAATATTGTACCGAAAAAGATCCGTATACCTTGCTATATCGTCGTCATCGCAACCTTCGTTACTGTCATTAAGATGCTGATGGACGCATTTGCTCCGCCTGCCATTAATGCATCACTTGGTATATTTGTCCCGCTAATCGTAGTTAACTGTATTGTACTGGGTCGTGCCGAAGCATTCGCCTCAAAAAACACTATCATCCGTTCAGCCTCTGACGGGCTCGGTATGGGTGCCGGTTTTACGCTGGCGTTAATGGCTCTCGGTGGCGCCCGCGAACTGTTGACCAGCGGCTCACTGTTCGAAGTAAAACTTATTACCGGCTGGACAGTTGAATTTATGCTGACTAACGGCGCACCCGGCGCATTTATCATTTTAGGTTGTGTCCTGGCCGGAATGAATTACATCAATATGCGAAAAGCAATCAAACGCGG
>JAKIUY010000024.1 GCA_021647315.1 Victivallaceae bacterium | reverse complement strand
CAGACTATAAACTGCCGATCCGATAAATTACCAATCATGTTATCACTCCATTCGTTTTGAGATTAATAAGAATGGAAAATATAATCATAATTGGTTCATTTCATAGATGGTTCTATTTGACGCTTACCAGCTCTTTAATAGCTTTTAGATTGCAAAACGGTATAAATCATTTTAATTTTTTTTATTCACACAAGGCATGAATGGAATGAATGGAATGAATATTATTTTTTGAGGCTTTAATTTTTGTCATCAAAAATTAAACCCTCAAAAAGGGATTTATGAAAAAACTTCATGTCCTTCTTTACTTGTGTGATAGTTTTGGTTAAAAATCTTTTGGATTGCCACTTTGAGTCACGTTCCACCGTGTGAAGGCCACGTTGCAGTAGCCCTGTCCTAACGCGGCTAACGTGGTCACGGGACGGTTTTACTGCTCTGTGATGTCCAGGGTTAGTTTTGTGGTGTAGGTTTTATTGAGATTAACTGTTTTGGCGTCGAAATCGGTCGGGGTTACTGATAATGAACCATGTTTGTCGATATACCACATCCCGCCGCGGTAACGTTGGAATTTGTTGTTGAAATGCGCAGATATGGTGAAGTTTTTTGCGGGGATTTCGACAAAACCATTACTCGATGCAAGCAGTTTTCCGCCATTGGTGATCTGTTCAGCTACCAGTGTGGCGTTGGTTGAAATGCTGCATGACGCACCTGTTACTGCTTTGACGAATGCCGGTTTGAACTTCATTTGGTTCTCGATGGCGATGGTCTGGTTGGTGATGGTAATCGTTTGCGACCAGGTCAACAGATTTTGACTGATCTCCTTGAGGCGCATGGTCAGGATTCCTTCACTGTCTTGCGATACCTGTAATTTATTAATCAGACTGCCGCCCTGTCCGGCAAGATGAATGTTTTTTCTATTTTGGCGGGTTTGAATTATCCAGGAACCTAAACGGCTGAATATCTGGATGCCGGTTCGGGTGCCAAACCATTTTATTCTGGCGGCCGCATCAAGGTAGAGGATAAACTGTTCAGTTTTAAGTTGCCATAATTTACCTTTGAATGGTTTTAAGGTTGCCGGATATTGATGACGCGGCACCGGCAGCGGTTTCAGCTGTTGATTTTTACTGCCGGCTTTGTAATTAGCGCCAGTTGCACCGATAAAGAAAAATTGGGCGTTATTTGAAGTTGACTCAACCGCGATGGCTGCTATTTCACGTTCAGGATAGGGATTGGTCCATTCCATCATAGCAACTCCGCGGTTGCTATTGTTACCCTGGTCACGCCAGGCAATGTCAGCTTCCGGCATGGTAAGTTCACCTTTGGCTATTTTATCATAGAACCACCAATCATAGATGTGACGGTTGTTTTTTACTGGTGCGTAGGTGTAGGGCAGGGGCTTACCGGGAATCCAATTTTTGCGGTCGGCATAGTAGATGATATAGCGTGCCATTTCCTGTCCGGGCGGCAGTGATGCCCAGGCACAGCCGTGAATAAAAAATATTTTATCCAGTTTTTTATTTACCGGTATTTCGTTTGATTTGGCGGGCAGGTTACTCCATGAATGACCTTTGACTGCTACCAGGCCGTTACCGTTGTTCAATTTCGGGTCGGCGATGAGGAACGTAATTTTATTGAACTTTTGTTTGCCGACAGGGAAACTGCCGATGTCATGTCCCTTGCCCTGATCCGTCCAGCCCCCCTGGCGATTGCCGGCACTGTCATCTGCTAAGCCACGGTTGACAGCCGGTGCTATATTGATGGGCGTGAAATTATATTTGGAGGCAAGTTCCCCCCAATTTTTCTGCTTGCTGCCGGTTTGGCGTTCACTGAATTTCGCTCCGAGATTGCGTAGCAAATTAACCGCAATCATTTGAGCTTTTTTTGAATTAGCGGTTGACCAGTTGGTTGTATCAAGGATGATAAAACCTTTGCCATAAGCCACTTTTACCATATATGCGGGTTCAAGCAATGTCACTGCCCGGCTGTTTTCTATCTTTATCGCCATGGAACTGAGCACTAGCCGTGAGTTTTGCCGGCTGCTCCATACCCAGTTATATTGAGTCAAACCGTTAAACAGCGGATCCCGCACAATCATTGCCGCTTCGCCACCGGGTTGTCTGTTCAGTTTGACTTTAAGTTTAAATATTGCATTAAGCATTTGCAAACGACTGGCATCAATACCCTGCAAATATAAAATTCCGCCGTATTGGACTAGAGATTCAAGCTGGTTGTATTGCGTCTGGGGCAGTTTGGCTTTGGCACTGATAAATAGGGTTCGAGCATTGTTAGATTTGGTCACGGCAGTTTTTCCTTTAACCGTAGTCCGGCTGAGACGGTTCTGTTTACCATTGTCAGTTATCATGCCATAACGCTGTTTGAATCTTAATGCCGTGCCTTTATCCAGAATGGCGGTAAAGTTAGATGAAGCTTTAGCGTCAGTCTGCAAATATTTCAGCATATTATCAAATATCAGCGGCGCGACCGGATCAAACAGGAGTGATGGAACTATTTCAAGTTGACTGACCAGGAATTGTCCCTGTCCATACTTGGCGACAAATAGCGGTGAGAATTCCAGTTGTTGCGGATAGGTGGTCTTGGCACCAGCCAATAGCGGTTCAATATTGCCGGATGACGGCACGAATGGCGCATTGCTGAAGACCAGCGGAACGTGTTCGGCATTCTGCCAGAACCGTATATCTTCGGGCAGCAGGTTTTTAAAAATCGGTTGCAATGGGGCAGCAATGACTGCTCCGGCACCATTGGCAAACCAGCCACCATCATCAACCTTGAATGGGAATGAATAGGTCAGTAATTCCTGATTGAGGACAATTACCTTCATGCCGGCTTTAACTTTTGCATTGATAAGTTTATGCTGTTTTTCCGCAATTTTAAGCGAATTGCGCCCGATAATTAGAATGTTTGTTCCAGTCAGCGAGTTCGCGGTAAGTTCGGTTAATATTTTAAAGCGGTAGCCGGCTTTTGTAAAAGCTGTCGCGGTGGTACTGTTCGGGTCAAACAGGGTAACATTGCTGAAGAGTGTTTTGTCCGGTTTGCGGTTAGGAAACAGGGTTAGCTTCAGCTGTTTGCGGTAGTTGTAGCCGCTGTTCAGGCCGGTGGCAGATAATGTTAAATAGCGATATTCAGGCGTGGGGCAGCTCATTTTCGGTAGCGTTATCTGCCAATCGGCAGTGGCTCCGGCAGCAAGTTTGAAGGTTTTGCTGAATGTTATCAGCGGTTTTTTGGCAAATTTACTGAGACTGATTTTGACATCAACGGTTTCATTGCCCGATGTATCATTCAGCACACGAATGGTTCTCGTGGATATTTTATCACTGAACAGCCGATATTCATCTTCATACACGTAGGCGATAATTGGCGAGAGGCTTTCATCTCCCCAGCGCCAGCCGATATGTGACAGCAGGGCAGAGATGCCGTTTTTTCTGTAGCCATCATAGAGGCGGGCCCGCATTGCATCCTGAACAATCTGAATCCCCAGCGAGTAGCGACTTCGGTCATCCGGGCGACGGGCAAATATCTCTTCACCGAATAACCATGCGACATATTCCTTGCCGTCAGTTACCGAGGCCCCTTCACTGTCAAAAACCGGTTTGTTTTTATCCCATTTCAGCCAGGTGGTTTCGTATTGATGACCGATTTTATGTTGTTTTTTTAGCCTGCTGTCCGCTGGCTGGGCAAGCTTTTTCCGGCCAAAATAGTTGAGGTCGGTCGGCAGGATATTTTTATGATAAAGATAGTGTGGGCTGTAGAGGTCTGAATAGCCCATCAACTCATTGCCTCGGCTGAAGTGGACGATTTTAGTTGGATCAAGCTGCTTAACTGCGGTTTGGTGATCAAACATTTTTTTACAGATATTTTTGTCTGAGGTGGGTGGTTCGTTGCCAAGCGTATAGCAGAATATTGCCGGATGATTGCGATCTTCAGCAATGATTTTGCGCCATTTCTGTAACAGGTTTTTATAGATTAAATCTTCGCCTAAACGATAGCCCATGCCACCGTATGGACTCATCGGCATCTCCCAGGTGGCGGCTTGCCCAACTTCATCGGCGATGTCAAGCCACTTTTCACCTCTGCCGCCAAGGGCGATTCTGGTGATACGGCTGTTTGTCGGCTGAACCGGCCAGTAATAGCTCATGGTCTTCATCCCGTATCCATCGCCATAGGGGTGAATCTTGCTGCCATTCAAAAAGAAGTTGCGGCCCTTTTTACTCCAGGAGTTAAAGCCGAAACGTTCACTGAATCGGTCAATGATTTTGCCTGATTCATTCAGTTCGCTACGCAGTTCATAGAGCTGTGGGTTATTGAACTCCCATGGAATTGCGTCTGCCCATGATTGGGTAAATGTAATGTTGTGCGTGCTGTTTGCCGGAATTGTAACTGTTTTGCCTCCCAGATCCAGCACTTTAAGCCTGCGATTGAATATTGCCTGATGAACTTTTACGGTTCGATTGCTTGCTGAGTTGTTATTTATCACAGTTGAGGTGAAGATGGTTTTTTTCGGGGTGAAGCGGGTGGAAACTGTAATGTTTCTCACTGCTAAATCCGGCATCAGGATCAGCACTGGCGGACGTTGAATACCGATGCTGACCGCACGGGTCATGGCGGGGCCGGAGTCAACAACATTACCACTGCCATGCACGCCGTCAGCCAGTTTCGGAGCATCTGCTGCCCGGATCGCACTGTAATCGGTGATGCCGATTGCCAAGATGTTTTGCTTGCCAGCCGGAGCTAGATAGGTCGTCAAATCAATATAGTCCGGCAGGCTGTGATTATGCACCGCTTTGATCAGCTGCCCGTTGAGATAAAATTTACCTTTGAAATTAATAGATCTCATATAGAGCTTCAGTTGTTCATTTTTGCCCATTATCGGGGTTTTGAAAGAGTTTTTGATCCATATACGGTGGAACGGCATGCGTTCAGTTTTCCAGAATAGCGGCAGGCCTTGAGCTATGCCTTGAAAGGGGTAGATTTTTCTGGGAAAAGTTGTTATCCAGCCGATTGTCGGTAACGGCATTTTAAAACCGTCCTCTTCTTTTACCCAATGGGCGGCCCAGTTGGAGTCCAGAAGTTGATACTTGCGTATTGATGAGTGATTTTTAGTCAGCATTGCATCACGAAACCAGGCCATGTATAGTGGGCTTTTACTCCCAGCCTTACTGACGAATTCAGCCGCTATTTTGTAATCTAACGGAGATTTTCTCTTGATTTTAACCCATTTTGTTTTGCTGTTCGGCGCTAGGTCTATTTTTATATTTTCGGTGCGTATCAGCTTCCCGAAATAGTTTTGGATCTTGATGATAAAGTTGCCGGTTAACGGTCGGTTAAGACGATTGTTTATGCCACAGATAATTACATATTTATTCGGTCGATCGATGATTTTTCTCGTAATAAACAGCTGGTCGGAGAGTTGCGGTTTACGGATGATAGCCTGTCCTATATGATTGGCAAAACGAAAATCAAAATCCTTGACACATACAGTGATAAAAGGATTTTTACCCGGGTCAGTGATCAGAAAATTACGTCCGGTTTTTGCTGTCCGGCGATACAGCCCGGTAGAGCCAGCACTGAGATCTTTTAGCTGTTTGCCGCCTGCATAAACCTTGCCGACCGGCATCGGGAATTCAAACTCAATGATATTATCCCCACTGCGATATTTTTCCGGCAACTTATCCAGTGAAATTCTGTACCAGATATTACCGCCTTTAACCCGGCGATGTGTCAATTTAAACTGGCGTGACAGTGCCGTTTTCAGCAGGATATAACCGTTGGCTGGAATCTGCTCAGATTCACTGTTCCAGACTGTCGGATAATGCACGGTCCAGCGTTTGGACTTTAGCACAAAGCCTGTTTTTTGATTTAACTGTGCAATCGGTGCGTGAAAATTAACTGTTGCTCCAGTAACTGTAGCGATAAAAAAAAGTATAACTGTTAATTTTGGCATAATTTAAAAATCCTCTATTTTTAACCACTAATAGACACAAAGTGTCATTTATATTGGGACTTTGTACTCACTAATATTTAGGTTTGATTGAGCACTAAACTACATGGATAAATTTATAAAAACAAGTTTTATTTATGAGTTTAACCTAAATCCCTCCTGCTTGAACCGCGTTATTTTTTGTGGGTCATAAACAAGTATATTTTTAAGTGAGCCCTTATTTTTTTATCCGGGCGAAAAATATCGGCTGTTTGCCGGATATTTTGAGTTTATTGGTGAACTTTTGCTGGGTAATTTTTTTCATGGCAAAGTTATAGGTGATGAATTTACCGTTTATACCCGGCAAATTGAGATCAGCTGAAACCCGTTCAAATTTAATTGGCAATTGTCCGATATTGGTGACGGTACTCCAAGGCAACGGATACCCATATGGGTGGAGCTGCGCTTTGCTCATATCCTCTTTGAAACCGCTGTTTTGTGATTTACTGACTAAACATAACATAATATTTTTGCTGTTTTTGAGGCTTTTTTTGCCAGTTTCAGGAGACATTAAAAAGATAATGAACTTACGGTCGATATTGGTCAGAGATATATTGTCTGAAAATGTGACCGTGCCGTTATGATACCCGGCATAACCTTTAATTTCAGGCGTATCAATTTTAATATAGCCCTGTTTCCAATTCCAGGTCACTCCGTTAGACCACTTTAACGGACATTTGATATTTTTGACAATTTTGCCCCGGTTTTTCAGATCATAGCTGCCGGTTGGATCAAAAGCGAGTTCCGCTCCTTTAGTGTAGGCGGTGGTGGACATGAAATCCCAGTCACGGTGATAGTAACTGGCCGCTTTTTTGGTGAAAAGTGCTTTTTTCCCAAAGGTGAAAATGGTCGGGTTCGCTGCCGGAGCCAGCATGAAGTTGCGGAAAATATGTGATGCAAGTTTATGCACGGCTAAATTGGTCTCATCATTAAGGATTGAACGACCGAGACGTTTGGCTTTAGGGTGGCAGACCGCCAGCGGAAAATTTTCATAATTTGCGGCAGAATTTAATTTAACCCTGTTGGTCGGGTATCCCCACCAATATGTATAGACGCCGTCCCAGTCCTGAAATGAAGCCCATAGACCTCTGAAGAATGGCGTTAATGCCCGATATGGATTATTATTGAGGTCGGCACCGGCGACCGGACAATATGGCATCCCTTTAACTTTCAAGATGGACGGAGCCAGACTTTTGTGGAAAAAGAACGGCGGCTTTTCTTTAACAATCGGCATCCAGGCAGTTTTACCGCCGACTGTTCTGAGAGCACCGCCCTGGTTCATGCCGGTGCCGCAGACAAAGGTGCTGTTTTTTACGGTATTATAGAGGTTGCCGGGGCGTGAATAGATGATGGAGTCGACTGCGACCGGAACAACATTAGCTCCAACATCTTTCGGTGCCTGGGCACGTAGCTCTTTGAGATAGCTAGTGTAATATTCATCAGTCAATTTATAGCAGAATTTCCAACAGTCAGTAGCCCGTTTGTCCGGGGTGCGTTTCATGCCCGGATAGAACAGGGCCTTCATATTATCAATCGTTTCCGAATTATAGAGCTTACCCCAAGCGGCTTGCATTTTTTCCGTCGTCCCATATTTTTGTTTCAGAAATGCTTCCCAGCGTGGTTTTAACTGGCGCTCGAACAGACTGTTTTCGGGGTCAAGCTTTGCCGTCGGCCAGGAGAGGAGCTGCAGTTCATCTTCAAGCTGATAAAAGGCAATCCGTGGCTCTTCCGCATATTTTTTCCCGGTATAGGGATTTACCCGGTTGAGAAAATATTTCATTTGTATAATATAGGCCTGTCTGATACTTGGATCAACAAATTTCAGAAATCTGAAATGGCGTGCTTTGCTTTTACGCAAAAGTTTAAACCAGGTAGTTTTATCAATATCATTTCTTGGTGCTAAATCATAGACATCGGCAGTAATCATATCACGTCGGATGGAAAATGTCGGCAGTGAAACAAACAGTCCGTTTTGGAAACATTGAGCGGCAAAGTAGTCAAATAGATCAAGGCCACGCTGACTGCCCTTGGTTACCGGCACAAAATCAGTCCACAATTTTTTCTTATTATGAAAACAGCCGCGTGAAGTCCAGAGATGCACGGCATTGAAGCCCATATCTTTCATGCGTTTAGCGGTGATTTCAGCACCGGCAAAATTACCGGTGTGATGATAGCCGACATTTACGCCCCAAAGCCGCAATCGCCGGTTCTGCCAGGAAAAATGACCATCTTTAACCGTCACATAATTCTCGGATCCGGCGAGCAGTGAGCCCGTTGCGATAAAACTAAAACAGAGTAAAAACAGTAAAATTTTCTTCATGGTAATTCTCCTGGTTTATATACATAAAAAAATATAGCTCTGAAAGAGCGACATAAAGTTAGCATTGAGTAAGTCTGTTCTCCGACTAACGTTCTATTAACTGATTGAATGCCTCAATGACCCCAGCTCCGTAGGGCAGGGTGCCGATTGCACCGTTGTACTTGAGTACATGGGCTTTGACTGCGTCATTGGCATTGCTCGGACATATATAATGAGCCGCCAGTTCCGGATGCATCATATCAATATCTGCCGGTTCATCGCCGGCAATAACAATTTGATCAGGCATCAGTTGAGTTTTATTGATAACCGCCTGCAGGGCTACGCCTTTGTTGAGAAATGCCGGACGTACTGAAAATGAGCGTTGTTTGAAACTGCAGACAAATTCATCGTCTGCGATAAATTTTTCAGTAAATTTTTTAAATTCATCAAGATTGTCATTCGGTGCAACAACAAACTGAAATAGATGACCGTAGTAAAAGATGCGTTCAGCTTTGAAATTGCTGCAAATATCCTGAATCAGAGCGGAGAACTTTTTGTCACAGAATTCAGCCAGCTTAATTGCCATTTTGTCTGTATAGGGTTGAACGAATACCGGGCCGTCATTATTGGTTGTTGCCAGGCGGCGGCTGAATTCAGCCATCAGAAAATCAGGCCTTGACTTGACGCTGCTGGTTTTGACCAGATCCCATTGGCCATCGACATCCCAGGTGGTGTTAATCCCCCACCGGCAGCCGTTTGCGGTGAGTTGGTCCAGAAACTCACTGAATGGATCGGGGAATCTGGCATATTGTTCAAAATCACCGCCTAACGCGGTACCGTCCAGATCGGTTATAAATAGTTTTGGTTGCATGGTTGTTCCTTTAAAATTTAGAGACTTTTACAATTATCTCGTTATTCTTTTGTTATAATTAGATCATCAATATAAACGATATCATCAGCTTGACCATCATCGTAAAATGACAGAAAATTAAGGGAAACACAATCTTGCTCCCAGAATGAAAAGTTGCTGACAGTGGTTCCATCAACAGTAATATGATAGATACCTTGATCAAGATCAACTCTAATCTCTGCATTGTGCCATTTTTTATCCAGAAGACCAGTGGTAACAACAGTCGAGTTACCGTTGTATGATGTTGCTGAATCACTACCGAATGTCAGGCGTCCAACTCTTTTCCCGGCACCTTTCATATCAAGATAAAACAGTGGATCTCCAGCTGTTTCTTTCATATATTTGAACGAAACGTTAATTATTCCTGATGTTTGTGAAGTAATATACCATCCGGCAGATGGTCTGTAAGCATCAGTAAGCGATTTGTCAATAAATTTCAAACTGTTAGGCCAACTGTTCCACTTGTCTGAAGATACAGTTATAGAACTTGGAGCTGGAGCGTTGAAACTGCCAATTTCAATTGTATCTGCATTATTTTGATAGGTATCGAAATCTTCAACTAGAATGGTCTCGGGTAATAATTTTACTACTCTAAAATCATCGATATAGATTATATCTTCTACTTGTCCATCATCATAGAATGAGAGGAAATTCAGGGAAACGCAATCGCTTTGCCAAAAATTAAGATCACTGACTGTAGTGCCATCAACTGTAACATGATAGACGCCTTGATCAAGATCTATCGTGATCTCGGCATTATACCATATTTTATCCTGAAGATTAGTGATAACCGTTGTCGTAATGCCATTGTAAGCTGTTGCGGTTGCCGAATCACTGCCAAAAGTCAGGCGGCCGATTCTTTTTCCGGCACCTTTCATATCGAGGTAGAATATTGGATCGCCGGCTGTTTCCTTCATATATTTAAATGATACTTTAATTTTACCTGTAGTTTGAGATGCAGTCGTCCATGATATTGATGGGCGATAAGGAAATGTTTCTATTTTATCAATAAACTTCAATGCATAAGGCCAACTTGAACTTGCTTCAGAAGAGACCATTATCTTGCCGTTGTCATTAGCTGAAATTGAGGCTCCGGAAATATTTACATCTCCGTGCTGATAAAAGTCAAAACGTTCATCAATCAGTTCATAGCTTGCATTAGCCTGTGGATCAATAGATTGACTATAGGTATCAAAATTCCATGCCGCGAAATCGGAATAAGTGGTTTGGCTACCGTCAAATTCACAATATAGTGGAGCTGCCGCTCCAAACTTATCCAGAGAAACATTGTTGAAATATATAGTTTCATCAATATCTGGATTAGTACCTGCCATCCAGACAAGGAAAACTGGATAATCAGTATAAGTTTGGGTCAGATTATTAAAAATAGTGTTGCCGCTGAATAACGTATTGCTGGCTGGGCTGTCTGTGGACAGTAATCTATAGGAGTTTTCTCCATAGCTACGAATGCCATCTGCGGTGACGGTATTATCAAAAATCATATTATCTGTAATCACATTATTATCATAACTGTGGACTTTGACATGAAATCCATTATTTACTTCGTTATGATGTACCCAGTTGTTTTTAAACTCGGAGTTATTGGCAAAGGCAAAATAGAATGCTCCCTGGAGATTGCCGTGAATATCATTGTTCGCAACAGTAGTTCCGGTTGCGGAATAGACCGCAATCGCCGAGTCGCTGGGGAGTGCATTACCATTGTTATAGATATAGTTATACGATATTGTGTTGTTTTGACGGTCGCCCGGGAAATTAAGATCGCCGGTAATACCGATGGCATTACGGTCGCCGATATCCTCATAACCAAGATTGTAATTGTCGAAAATCCTGTTACCGGTAATAAGATTGTCAGAAGAGTATCCTGATATATATATTGCTCCTTCAATATTATCATGGATTGAGTTATTTTGAACAATACAGTTATTTATGTCACTGAAGTATACTCTTTCAACCTTAAAGTCATCAATATATATTACATCATCATCCTGACCATCATCATAGAAAGAGAGAAAATTAATCGAATCGCAATCCTGTTCCCAAAAAGAAATTTGATTGACTCTTTGATTATTAACGATAACTTCGTAGGTTTTGCTGGAAAAATTAATTAATATATAGACATCATGCCACTTCTGATCGTCTAGATTATCGGCAATAGTAACAGTCGTACCATTATAGGAAGACACTGTTTCATCGCCAACCGTTACGCGTCCGACTCTTTTGCTGCCACCTTTCATATCAAGATAAAACAGTGGATCACCAGAAGTTTCTTTACGATATTTGAAGCTAACTGAAATTCTGCCACCTGATTGAGAATCAATGTACCACAGTGCTGATGGACGATAGTTAGGAGTAACAGAGGCATCAGTGAATTTTAATGAGTTGGGTGAACTGTCGGAAGTAGTATTCGAAACGCTTATTTCACTTGGTGCGGGGGCAGCAAAAGAAGCACCTGCAATAGTGGTTGCGCCGGCTGTATAACTATCAAAATTTTCATTTAAAATGTTTACATTCGACATATAAGATCTAACACCATAAGTTGAATAGTAAATATCACAATTCTGGATGGTTACATAGTCAGAATCATTCAGCAATATTGCAGTTCCACCATGTGCTGCTGCCGCACCACGAACCGCAATATCTTCGATAACCAGATTATTCTGTGAATTGGTATCTATGAGATTATCAAAATCTCTGGATAGATAAACTTTATAACCAATAATATCAGGATTACCGCTATCCAAACGCAGGTAAAAAGCCCATGAACCACAATCTGCGGTATAACTTTTATAGCCGAATTCACCATCTTCGAGTAAATCCAGATCGGCACCGCGAGAATTAATCCGCCAATGCTCGTTATTTTGTTCCAGTACGCAGAGCCAGTAGACAAAATAAGGTTCACCACCCCTGAGTTTATACCAGATTTGTTTACCATCAACACTAAGTGAATTGGCTTTCTGCCAACCGGTTATTTGAGTTAAACCGTCAAAGAGCGGAAGGTCTCCTTCGCCGTAGGCTCCGATAGTAATGCCTGAAGCCGGTATTATAAGTTTTTCCTGCCAAACTTCGCCACGTTTGAAAGATATCGTATCGCCTGATTGAAATGAAGTATAATTATTAACTTGTGATACATGTTGCCACGGATAAATTTCACTTTGCCCAGTATTATTATCATTTCCCGAGGTGGCATCGACATAATAAGATTGCGGAAAGACAGTAGTTGAGAACAGCAGAAAGATAGCTGTACCTGAAGCGGCAGCCCATGCATTAAATTTGTTGATTTTCAGTGATTTATTAAAAATAGACATCTTCATTTTACGCCTCCATAGGGGATGGTTGTGAGGCACTAGCAATAATCTACCGTAGGATTTTGCTATTACCTCTAATTTATACTAACAGTTCAACGTGATTTTTTCACCGGTTTTATTACAAAAATAAATGTTTCGTGTTTTTTCAGCTTTACTGCAAAGTTTTTCAGCTCCTTGGCAGTGAATTTTTTGGATGCTGATGAAATCCCATCCAGACCATAGCGGGACAGCTGGTATTCGCCTGCCGGAACCTTCACTCCCAGTTTAACTTCTACCGCTTTATTGTGCCAATTGACTACGGGGATAAAGCTATTGCCATTGGTTTTATTGGTTAATAGGCCTACTTCAACATCTAGACCGTTGGTGTCGGCGGATAATGAACGTTTATCGCCCAGCATTGTAGTCAGAGCTGTGATTATTTTTTTCTCTGATGCCGGGGTATTGCCATATTTGAGCAAGTCGATGCCAATATATTTGACACCGGGTTGTTTGATGAAAGCTTTGAGTTGTGGTGTCACGGTCGGTGTGCCGAACTCGTTGGTTTCACCCAGCTGGTTGACAATGACTATTTTTACTCCTTTACGCCGTGCCTGTCCCAGAATATCTATGGCTGCTTGGCTGATGGAATATGGGAATGGAATAATTATGGTCTTGTAGTCGAGGATATTCTTCAACGTAGAGGGTTGTTCGAGGTAATAAAGCTCAAATGGCAGACCGTTGGTAAAGAGCATTTTCATCACGGCATCATGATGGGCATAACCAGCCATGGCAGCATTGTTATATGGTAATTTCTTACCGGTTTGTTTAAGTTTCATCCGTTCTTTAAGTTCCCACCAGTCGATACTGCTGCGGGAATAGATAAAGGCGATATCTTTGGGTATTTTGGCCTGTTTCAGACCTAATGGCTCAAGATTACGGATCATTTTTATCCACTGTTTGTAAATATTATAGATCGGAGGCTGGGCTTTTTTGCCATAGATACTGGCAAAATAGGTGATACGGTAAAAATCAATATCATGGCAACCGCGCATCAGGACGCTGGTTGCATTGCCTGCCGCCCATACGGGGTTGGTCAGCGGGGTTCTGAAATCGCCACACACTGCCTGAAGCATCATTACGGTCTTTTTTGTCGGCGTGGTGCCGCGGTAAACCATGGTTGCTTTCGGCATCTGGTAATGGCCGAGAGTGTCTGCTCTGAAATATGGATCTGTACCCATATAATCAATCTTGCCGGCATGACCGATCATATCCAGCGCCAAAGTGAAATTTGGCCGATCATAGAAGAGGAAAAATGCTTTGGATAGGTTTACTTCAGTGATTACATCGGGATTGGCTTTTTTTGCAGCAATTGCAAATTTGTTAAAGGTATCAGCGGTTGATTGGTAGTTATAGGTAATCCATTTACGGTAGGCTTCGCTGTCAGCAACTTTTTCCGGAACCTCAGTACCGTAGCTTGCTTTGAATTTCTTCCGGCATGGATCATTTTTCGGCATACGTTGCAGGTTGTGACCTTCAATATAAAATTCATCCGGGGTTACATCAACTGAGGCCACACTGGACTCCGTTATCTCTTTGATGATCTGGGAAAATGCCGGAACCCAGTAGCCACCGTGCCAGACACAGGGAAAACGTGGATCGGGTTTCTCATGACAGTCAGCCTGCGCCATGGGATAAAAACCTGGTCTGACATCGAACGGAGGTTGGTTTCTCGGTGGAATTATGCCAACGCCGATGCCCTCTTTTGCCATATCTTCGGCAAACCGTTTGAGTACATTTTCTTTATACCCGAACATAACTTTACTCGGCCAGGGCATGCAGAGGCTGCCGATACCCTGATAACGCCGGCTTTTTTTTATATCCGCAGGGTAGATACGTGAAAGATATTCAGGATTGGTCGGCATTGTTATTTTTTCGATAGATTTTGGCATAACTTTGACGAAGAGTCTGACGCGGTCAAAATCCATATCTTTGACAACCTGCAATGCATGTTGGTTGATGCCGGTTTTACCATAAGGATCTGACAGACTAAGCCACATCCAGAGACTGGCTACTACACCAAATTGGTATTTGTCTTTTTTAGCTGTTTTGAGCCCGGTCAGGTAGGGTTGGGCAGACTGCCATTCCAGTATATTCGGCAATGAACGAATATTTTGTGCTTTGCACTTACCGATTAAGGCTTGATTTGCTGCGCTATTCTCAACCAGCAGTTCAAATTCAGCGATTTGCGGTGCTCCTCTGCCATTTTCCTTTAGTGAACGGAATCTTATTTGATAAACTTTTGGTATGGAGTCAGGCAGTTTTTCACTGTTCCAATCAGGCTTTGCCGTGCCGTGGCGTTCAAGTGCGATGGTATCAAATTTACCATCGCCGGTGGTGTCGGCTTCAATGGCGAAAGAGTCAGAGTAGGCCGCACGCTGGAAAAAACGAATAGCTGATATTTTCAGCAGTTTTGGCAGTTTAAATGTTATTGTCTGTTTTGAACTTTTTATCGGGAAACAGGCATAGGTGGCAATTTCACCTTTTGGGTCAATCTCGGTATGTTCCAGATAAGGCCCCTTGTTAGCTGTCCTGCCACCTAACGCGGAGGGCGTGATTCCGTCAGTGAGATATTGCAATGTTCCGCAATATGGATTGCTGGTAATTACTGTATAGGGAGCAATATTTATGGTTGTTGATTTAGTTTTAGTAAGCGTCTGTTGCCTGCCTTTGCTTGCTGCCGATACTGGCAGATTATAGCAGCAAGCAGCCATGAACATTATACAAACAGTGGCAGTTTGTATTTTGGATGCGATAAAATTATTCTTGGTCTTCATATTCTAATTTCCCTTCTTCAGTCTGTTATTTTATCTGAGGCACTTACCTCAGCTGTTTTAATTGTCTGCCACTTTTCCCTTTTTGGGAGAGAATATTGTGAACTCGGTGGACATTGTGGACAAAGTAAAAAAATATTCGATTTCCACATTCTAGCCCCAAATATCAAAGTTCAAGTATCAATCCCCCCAGTTCTATATTTACCAACTGTAATCATAATTCATCAATCTTAATTTTTAATTTAAGCACGGGTCCCTCCAGACGCCGTGCGATACCCAGGCAAGGTGACTGCTTACCCTGGTCAACTGTTCTGGTTGCGGTGTATGAACATAACTCATGCGTAGGGTTAAAAATCTGGCATTTCCTATTTTCGCCACAATATTCTGGCTCTGATCACCCGGTTTAAATATCACTGATTCCGCGACTATTTCACCATCGGTCATAATTTGAAATTTCGCTGACGGCATTGACTCGGTGAAGAGTGGATTCAGTCCGACTGTTGCGGAAAACTCGCTATAGGCGCCTGGCACAATAAAGAATTCAATATCGGCATTTCTGATATGATCATCAGTAAACGGCGGTCCCAGTGGCGGTACCACTCCGAAGCCATGAACAGACTCTATCTGCATTTGGTTATTCGCATAATTTGCTTTGTCTGCTTCCGTAGCGACGATAGTCGCGGAGTTTGAAGCAGTATTAGCCAGACGAATGTCTGTTTGTAAACTGAGTGGATGCATTTTCCCGCCTGAATAGGGGACTAATGATGCATCTATTATTGGTTGATAACGGTAGAGCATATCGACGCTGTTGCCGATATATGGCAATTCACATAGATCACAATGGTGAACCTGTTCATTCGCATCGCCGTTAGCGATTGCAAAAACGGTAAAGATAAAATCTGCAAAATGTCTGGCTGATTCAGATTGGGCCAATGATGAGAGGGCGGTTGCCTTTTCTTTGTCTTTGGCATACAGAGTCTGAACAATTGGTGTTGCCTGGGCGGCTCCGAATTTATGGGATTGAATCAGACCGGCAAATGCCCCCATTTCAGCCTGTTTTAAATTTTTGCCCAGTAATTTTGGTTGATAGCCCGTTATATTTACCGGTGCTTTGAGTCCTTCGACATTTGCATGCAGTTCAAACCCTAGAAACTCAGGTGGCGGCGGAACAATGACATCAAGCAGAGCGGGGCTCATGGCATGGATGGGTTCGCAGGTATCGCCAATCAGATGTGAATAGACCCCACAGAATTTTATGGCTGATTTAATATCGCCCTGCTGTAGACATTCAATCGCATTTTTCAGATAAAAACTGATTAGATAGACTTGTGACAATGGTTCTGCATCGCTGTAGGCGTAGCACGCTTCGGCAAGTTTTTCAAGTCTTTTATGCCACTCGTCTGTCGGAGGCAAAGGATAGATAAAGCGATCTGCTTCTGGATCTATTTTATCTTTTTTTACTTTGGACATCGAGCGGTCAGCAAAATAATCCGGGTACCATGAACTTTCTTTGAACTCATGAAGATAGGATTCAAACTGTTCTTTTACCGCCGTGGTCTGCACAGACAACGCCTGCATGGCGATTTCATCATGGACTGCACTCATTGTTACTTTCCTTTATTAATTTTTATTTTATGTTGATAACTATTTTACTGCCAAATTTCATTGACGGAATCATTGTTCGATTAGTTTGTTTATCTACCGTGAACGGGCTCGCTTCACCATAAATTCAGCCAGGTTTAAAATATAATCCAATTTTGCAATCCTGAATTCAAGCGGGCAGTTTCTTTCACCTGGCACTTCGAAATTAAATAACTTGTTATAATCTATTGCTTTTAATGCACTCATCACCCCTTGCCAATCAACCGTACCCGCAGAATAGGGTAAAATGTGATCATCATTCACGCCTAAATTATCGGCAATATGCAAAGCCTGTAATTTAGCACCGCATTTTCTGATAAATTCTTCCTGATCCCCATTTATCAGATTCAAATGTCCTGTATCAAGGCATATCGCAAGTTTATCACTCTCTACCGCATCGGTTATTTTTAATAAAGCATCAACATCTTCACCGCAATTTTCAATAGTGATTGTTGTCGGTCTACCTTTCTGGAAATCTGTCAGAATTCTTAGACTCTCACTTCTTGTATCAAATATTTTTTCTTCTGACCAACCCGCTGCGCGCGCGTTTGCGCCACCCGGATGTAAAACACCTGCACTTATATCTAATGCACCGAACAGTTCCAACCATTTTTTCAGTTCGTCTATTATCTCCAGTCTATGATTCTGCGAAGGATCTACAATATCCGCTTTTAACCATAGATGCCCCTGTGGGAAAGCAAATCCATGACCAGCAGCATAATCATATAAAGCTCTGCCTGTTTTTTCCGGATTCCCTCTCTGGAGTAATTCAAACCCATGTTCGTCTGAAAGTTCAGTATACTTATAGCCGTGTTTGACAAAAGTACTTACCATTTCTTCAGGGCTTTGCTCCATTAAATATGCAGACCATAATGATATTTTCATCTTTATTTTTTCCGGTTTTTTACCACTAAGATTATGGTATTGTGTTTGGGTAATTTTATTTTGAAATTGCGCAAATCCTCTGCCGACAGAATTTGCTTGCCATTTAGCTGGCTTTTAGATATTCCGTCAAGACTATAACGTAATAGTTCGTAATTGCCTGATGGAAGTTTCAGCCCAAGATCAATAACGGTCGGTTGATTATGCCAATTGACAATGGGAATAAATATATTGTCGTTTTTGCTGTTTTTCAACATTCCGACTTCAACATCTTTGCCGTAGGTGGCGACGAAGAAAGATTTATCTTTGCCAAGCAGGATGTCCAGATCTGCCAGCAGTTCACGCTGAACTTTGGGATCGGTGCCATGGGTTAACAGATCTTTACCCATATACTTCACGCCCGGAAGCTTGATCAGATCTTTTAGCAATGGCTTGGAATATGCCGTACCTAATTCATTGGTTTCACCCAGCTGATTTACTATCAGGATACGAACGCCCTGCTGCTGTGCTGTTTGTAATATTTTATAAGCGGCTTGGCTGATAGAATAGGCAAAAGGTATAATGACAACCTTGTATTTTAGAATATTCTTCAAGGTTGCGGGCTGGTCCAGATAATAGAGGTCGAAGGGTCGACCATTGCTGAACAGCATCTTCATTACAGCATCATGATGCGCGTACCCAGCCATTGCACTGTTTGGATAGTTTTTAAAATTATATTCAGCTTTTTCTTTTAACTCCCACCAGTCATTGCCGGCGCGGGCATAGAGCATTGCAATATCTTTAGGTACTGTAGCTTTTTTCATGCCCAGCGGTTCAAGCGCACGCACCATTTTAATCCAGTTTTTATAAAACTTATAAGCAGGATTCTGGTCGCCGTGTGGTGAAATATTAGCATAGTAGTTGAAGCGGTAAAAATCAATATCATGGACTCCGCGCATCAGTATACTGGTAGCTGTACCTGCTGCCCAGACTGGATTGGAGAATGGAGTTCTGAAATCGCCGCACACCGCCTGAAGCATCATTACGGTTTTTCTTGTTGGAGTCGCCCCCTGATAGAGAGCTGCGGTTTTAGGCATTTGATAATGACCCAGAGTATCAGCCCGGAAATATGGGTCTGCCCCCAGTAGATCGATACCGCTGCGATGCCCGACAATATCAAGTGCCAGTGAAAAGGTCGGGCTGTTATAAACCAGCAGTGGCGCAACAGAAAGATTGGTTTCGGTGATAACGGCCGGGTTGGCTTTTTTTGCCGAATCAACAAAGCTTTTAAAGGTACCTGCGGTCGAGTTGTAACCGAAAAGCAACCATTTGCGATAATCCTCGTTGTCGGCAACCTTTTTAGGCACTTCAATGCCATAAGTCTTTTTGAATATTTTTCGGCAGGGATCATCTTTCGGCATGCGTTGCAGGTTGTGATTTTCAATATAAAATTCATCAGGCGTAATATCCAGTGAAGTTACATTTGAATCGACGATTTCCTTGATAATCTGTGAGAATGCCGGTTCCCAGTAGCCACCATGCCAGACACAGGGGAAACGCGGATCAGGCTGTTCGTGCCGGTCAGGCTGGGCCATCGGATACCACCCCGATCTGACATCAAACGGCGGTAGATTCCTGGGTGGGATAATTCCCAGCCCTAGCCCGTTTTTCTTGAAATCTCCGGCGGCTCTTTTAATGATGTTATCCTGATAGCCGACAAGAACTTTACTGGGCCATGGCATACAACTGGAGCCTATTTTTGCATAACGCTTATTTTTTTGTACTTTGGGGTGAAAGATATTTTTACGATATTTTTCAGCTTTAGGGATGGTTACTTTAGCCATTGATTTCGGTTTAAGACCAATAAAGAGCCTGACGCGATCCATGGTAAGATCTTTCAGCGCGTCCATAGCGGCTGGATTCAGACCTCTATCTTCATAAGGTCTTGTCTGGTCAAGAAACATCCATAATGAACCTACTGCGCCAAATTGATATTTGTCGGTTTGGTTCACATTACTCGGATTGGCGCCAAATTTGACTGGAGCACTGAATTTAAGTTCTTGTTTGCTGGAGGCAATTGCAGCTTGGTGTTGCCATTTTGCTGCCAGGGTCTTGTTGTCCGGATTCTTTTTAATCAAAAGCTGAAATTCCGCAATTTGCGGCGCACTGCGCCCTTTAGCTTTGATTACCGCGAACTTTAGCGCATATAATTTAGGAAGTTTTTTGGGCAGCAATTCCGCATTCCAGCCTGGTTTGCCGGTCTCATAACGTTGCAACAGCAGTTTGTCGAATTTGCCATCGCCGGTGGTATCACCGGTTATTTTATATGATTCACAGTAAGCGGCGCGTTGGAAAAAACTGATGCCGTCAATTTTAGTCGGCTCAGGCAGGCTGAACATAATCTTTTCCTGGGTGCTTCTAGTGGGAAAACAGCTGTAAGTGGCAATATTACCATCAGACTGAGTTTCAGACATTTCAAAAAAAGCGCCACTTTCCGCCATTTTACCACCTTTGGCTTTAGGAACTTCACCATCTATCAGATATTGCAATGTCCCACAATATGGATTACTGGAGATAGCTGTGTATGGAGCAATATTAATAGCATTACTGATAGCTTTTGGTTTAGCGACTGCCTTCGTTTGCGGTTGCTTTTTGCTGGCTTTATACCCGGCAAAAGCCTGATCAAAATCTCCACTCGCGTTCACTTTGGGCTTGGCTTTGATTTTTGCTGTAGAAGTTGCTTTTTGCTGAGCTGGCTGTTTTCTTTTAGCTGATTTGCTGAACGCCTGGTCAAAGTCATCGCCACCACTAACCGGCGTTGCCGACATTAAATTAAGCCCGATAAGCATTAATAGCAGGCTTGCGCCTTTTACAAATAGTGAAACTGTTACTTTAAAATTTTCCTTTTTCATCTCTTTTCCTTTTATCTGTTAAGCGGTGAATGATCACTCCAAAAAAAATCGTTATTCCGAGACGTTGCCATTTGGGAGTGCGAAAATGCTTTTTCGCTTTTCGGCGGGTCGTATTAAACGCGGATTAAATTTTTATCCATACTTGGGGCGTTATTACACAACTTGTCTAGCTTCTAACTTCTAACTCCTTTCTTCATAAACCGAGCTGACGTACGCTCCTCTTTCATCTTCTATTGCGAGAAAAAACAGCGTTGCGTTGTCCGGCAAATCGGCACTGACTATATTATTATCAAATTCAGCTTCGCTCTGTTGCCATTTTCTACCTTGCCATTTTCCTGAATCGCAACTGTAAAGTAGCAAAGCCTTGTCTATTTTGTCTGATGACCTAACTATCGCGGATATTTTTTTATTCTCTACGCTTAAATCACTAATTTTGGGCAATGATTTTTCGCCTAATAAAATAGCATCTGCAAATATTCCGGCATCATCCGGCATCCAGCCTTCCACATGACCATGCGGCATTTCCAGCTTGACGCACAGAGTTACAGAACCTTTCGGCAATGAACAGGTTTTCTTCAAGCTGTCCAGCGGATAGGCAAAATCATTGGTGCCGGTTATAAAGAGCATTGGCATTGTGGCATTTTCAATATAAACTGACGGATCACAATGTTCATGCCACCATGCTTTCCGTGCCGGCGTCATCTTCGCAAACAATTCCAACCACTCATTCGCACTGTTATCCTGTAAAAAACCACAGCCATAGACTGGAATTGCACATTTGAAACGGTTGTCGATTCCCGCAACAATGCAGGTGAGGAAACCACCCCAGCTGATGCCGGTGACACCGATTTTCTCTGCATCAATGTTGTCAAAACTGCTTAACAGGCTGTTGGCACGGATAACAGCCGCGACCGCATGATATGTCCATAAATCTTCCCAGGCCAGCTCGGTGCCGAATTTGGCTTCGTGATCCTGTCCCGGACCGGCTTTTTCAAGGCGTTTTTCATCAATGCCTAACCCCCCAATATCCATGGCTATGGCGGCATAACCGCGTTTTACCCAAAGCTCTACCCATTCTTTGAATGCTTTTCCTCCGCCGCCATGAATGCATACCATACCGGGAACTGGTTGTTTGATCGCTTGAGGAATTCCAATATATGCAAAAACTTCTGTTGGCTGACCATGGAACGGTTCATTTTCAAAAATAACTGCTTTGTATTCAGCGCTTTCTTCAATAACTCTGTATTCTGGTCGGTTACAGAGATTTTTTATATCCCAGTTATTCATCTAGTCAAGGTGTGTGCGGGGTGTTGTAGATAATGAAGGCATCGAAATAACCGTTAAATCCTTTTGGTCCATTCAGGCTGTTATATTGACCTAAAACAATATTTGTCGGATTTGTCTTGGTGAAATTTGCAGGAATGAAATTTTTCAAGACTGCAGCTTTTTTATTAATCTGTTTGCCGTCAATATAACATTTGACCAAGGCATCTCTGCCAGATTTGACTTCCCATGAGAAAACCACTCGGTGCCAGACATCAGGTTTTAATGTACTATGTCTGAAATAGGCTCTCTGTCCCGGTTTATTGCCACAGCCAAAGAGAAAATGTTTACCGTTACTCGAAATGGTGAAGCCAAGTTTGCCGGGTTGATCGGTCTGTTGCGCACTGACTGCGCAGAAAATCCGCCAATCCATTTTGCGTAATTTAAAACTGAATCCGATAGCCCCCTGTTTCCAGTTGAAGTTAAGACCTTTAATGCGCAGCGCGGCCCTTTTATTAGCCTCGGGTAGATTCAGCGACTTTTCCCCGTGAATGGCAACCTCACTATCTAGCTTTGCAGCATTTTCAAAGGTGATTTTAAGCTCCTTGTTTGAGGATAAATCATCTTCAAAAGAGGTTTTAAAGACAACATTGTCATCCGCTCCGAGTGAGATCTGCGGTAACAACAATGCGCCAACGATTCCACCGAGCAGTAAATGTTTTAATTTTGGCATAATATTCCTTTCCTGTTTAGTAATTTTATTAGATAAATATTGATAAAGCGCGAGGTATTTTATTATTAGTTTACTCTTTTTTCCATTTTGCGCTGGCATTTTCATACGCAGGCCAACCAACTCCGTCGATGATTTCAGGACGACGATAGCTTTTAACATGTCCATCAAAAAACAGTATATTAGTCGCACCATTGTGAATTATGCTTGGTGCAGTGCTTGAACCACTGTTGACTGATACCCATCTTAAGTAACTGCCTGGGGTACCGCGGTATTCTGCACAACCAATTAGGACAGTTTTACCTTGGCGTTTAATCTGGGCTATTTTATACGTGGGTTTTTGACTAGCGGCAGTTCCATTACCGACGTGCTGCATATAATAAGTTGAAAGATCGGTACGCATAAGCGGATGACTTGAAGGGCAGCGTAAAAGTGGTATTCCACCACGACCTACCGTTCTGCCAACCTGATAAGACTGAAAATTTGGAACCGTTTTGCCCAGATAACCATTTCGTACCATTACCACAAACCAATATTGATTGCCGCTGGGTAAAGTCGGGACAAAAGTCGGCAGTAACCAGTCATCATGATCATTGATATACATATTCCAGCCCAGGCCAATCTGTTTAAGATTATTGGTGCAGGAGATGCTTCTTGCCTTCTCCCGTGCCTGATTCAGTGCCGGTAGTAACATACTGGCCAGAATGGCAATAATTGCGATTACAACGAGCAATTCTATTAATGTAAACTTCTTGTTTTTAACATGTTGCGTGTTTTTTACTGCCTTCATTTTTACTGCCTTCATTTTTACTGCCTTCATTTTTACTTTCTCCTTTTTACGGGTTATTATATATGTCAAAAGATTTTTTACCCCTGCGAATGGCAAAATATATTGCTCCTGTGTTATACATTGTCAATGATTTCTGCCATCGGCATTTTCTCCACGTTTATTTTTGGTTTCAGACGGATTTTTTTATAATCCTGCGGATTTTTTACCACGGTCTCAATTCTCGCATAAATTGTTTCAAAAAGTTCTTCAAATGATTTTTCACACTCTTTGCCCTGATAAAAAGGCACATTGATGTCATGACTGGCAAATGTTTCAAATATTATTTCTTCTTTAATTCCGGTACTGATAGCTGGACAATTGCACCAACCATTTGCTTTGGCTTCGGTAATTTTGTCCCTGTATATTTTTGCTCTTTTACCAACAGGAATGGAGCTTGTTATGCCCTTGGGCATTTCAACTAAGTGTAACTCAACGCCCAGTCGCCTGGCTTCATTTAACGCGCCATCGTAAAATTTACGGTAGAAGTAGTGATCCATGGAACCCGAATAGAGAGTTAATTCCCGACAATTTTCAAGTTCTGTAGCTTGTCGGACCGTTTCTGTTCCCAGCCAGCTATTATTGCCGGAAATCTGATTGTACGGCAATTCAGGATAAAGCCCCGCTGAGAAGTCACCGATGAAAATGACCGGAGTCTTCAACTTCATACAAATTGAAATTTGTTTCTTATTCAATGTCGGGGCATTGATTAGCAGACAGTCAACATGGAGGTGCTGCTCAACTTTTTTCATCTCATATTCAAATTGTTTATCAGTTAAATCTTCTCTGCCAGGAACAATACGAATGACAAAACCAAATTTTTCATGGAGGAATGGTGGCAACGCAATCCGAGTTAGATTGGTAAAGTAGTTGTTCTGGGATTTGAATATCTGATAGCCCATCAGGCAGACATCAATAGTGTCGCCTGCAGTTTTGCCACGGACAAAAACGCCATTGCCATGTTCGCGGCGAATCAGTCTTTTGTGTTCAAGAATATTGAAGGCATCAATGATTATTTTGGTGCTGACCGAAAATTTTGACGCTAAAAGCCGGACACTGTTCAGCTTTTCTCCGGGCGATATTTTACCTTTCAATATCTGCGCCTCAAGCAATGCCGCAATTTGCTCTTTTTTCGATAATAAAGCGATGGTTTCCATGGTCTTAAACCTTAAATTGATTACTTACTATTTTCTATTATACAACAATCTGAAACAATTTGCAACTGTTTCCAAAAGTTTTTTGATATTTTTTTTAATGAGTAAACGAGTAAGTAATGTCGATTTTTTATATATTCAAGCACTACGTAACGTTGTCCCTTTTTCAAATCGAACGGGAGTGATTCGGCAAGACTGATATTATCTTCATGATTGATTCACTTCGATATTAGTGCACTTTTTTGCCGATATCAAATGATGGCGAAATATATCTGGCTGCTCCAGGCAGCAATAAACCTGCTTTTTCAGGAATGAAGTTTTTCAAGACAGCAGCTTTTTTATTGATCTGTTTATCGTCAACATAACATTTGACTAAGGCATCTCTGCCAGATTTGACTTCCCATGAAAAAATCGCTCGATGCCAGACATCAGGTTTTAAAGACCACATTGTCATCAGCCCCCAGTGTGATTTGCGGTAACAGTAATGTCCCAACGATCCCGCCGAACAGAAAATGTTTAAATTTTTTCATAATATCTTGTCCCAAATTAATAACTTTGTCTTAAAGTTCTAGCATAGAAATATTGCTAAACCTTGAGCATGATCTGCGAGTAAAAAACTTTTTCTTGCGGGTATAGTCTTCTCACTATAAATTATTCTCCATAACCCGTTAAGCATTATTCAAGTTTCCACTTTGCAAATTGAGTTGAATAGTCAGGCCATGCTGATCCGGAGATAAGTTCGTTTCTGGTATAACCCTTGACATGACCATCATAGAAAAGAATATTGGCTCTGCCGCCATGAATAATTGAAGGGGCCCGACCGCTACCGGCATTAACGGATATCGGTTTAAGATAACTGCCGATATTCGGTTTATAACTTGCATCACCAAGGCAGACAGTTTTTGCTTGTCGCTTAACTTGGGCTATTTTGAGCCATCTGCGCGTTGCTCCCGTGACTCTATTATCAACTTGTTGCATAAAATATGTCGAACTATTTAGAGAATACTCAAGAAAAGGCTTGTATAAAGAAGGACAACGTAAAAGAGCTACTCCGCCATTATTTAGCGCCCTATTGACCTGATAATATTGGAAATTTGGATTTGTTTTTCCCAGGTAAGCATTACGTACCAATACTACATACCACCATTGAGTACCACTTGGTGCAGTCGGGACAAAAGTCGGCAGTAACCAATCATTATTATCGCTGATATACATATGCCAGCCCAGCCCAATCTGTTTAAGATTATTGGTGCATGCGATGCTTCTTGCCTTCTCTCTTGCCTGATTCAGTGCCGGCAGTAACATGCTCGCCAGAATGGCGATAATCGCGATTACAACGAGCAGTTCTATTAATGTAAACTTCTTGTTACGAATGAGTTGTGTTGTTTTCGTTGCCTTCATTTTCTTGTTCTCCATATTATTGTTTTTATATATGGCAAAAGATTTTTTGCCCCTACAATTTTGCTTCTGTTTTGGTTTTAAGGGCAAAAGATTTTTACCCCTGCGAATGGCAAAATATATTGCCCCGTCATTATTTATTATCGATAGTTTTCAGTCATAGGCATCTCCTCCACGTTGATTTTTGGCTTCAGGCGGATTTTTCTATAATCCCGCGGATTTTTTACTACGGTTTCAATTCTGGCATAAATTGTTTCAAAGAGTTCTTCAAATGATTTTTCACACTCTTTGCCCCGATAAAAAGGCACGCTGATGTCATGGCTGGCAAATGTTTCGAACAGCATTTTTGTTTTAATTCCGGCACTGATTGCCGGACAGCTACACCAACCGTTTGCTTGGGCTTCGTTAATTTTATCATTGTACACTTCAGCTCTTTTACTCACAGGAATTGAGCTGGTTATTCCTTTGGGCATTTCAACAAGGTGTGGCTCAACGCCCAGTCGCCGAGCCTCATTTAACGCCCCATCGTAAAATCTTCGGTAGAAGTAGTGATCCATGGAGCCGGAATAGATGGTTAATTCCCGACAATTTTCGGCTTCAATTACCTGTCTAACCGTCTCTTCGCCAAGCCAGGCATTATTACCGGCAATTTGATTATAGGGCAGTTCAGGATAAAGACCGGTAGAAAAATCACCGATAAAAATAACCGGAGTCCGCAGTTTCATACAAATTGCAATCTGTTTTTTATTAAGTGTCGGAGCGTTGATCAGCAGACAGTCAACATGAAGATGCTGCTCGATTTTTTTCATCTCATATTCAAATTGTTTATCAGTTAAATCTGCTCTGCCCGGAACAATACGAATGACAAAACCAAATTTTTCATGGAGGAATGGTGGCAACGCAATCCGAGTTAGATTGGTAAAGTAGTTGTTCTGGGATTTGAATATCTGATAGCCCATCAGGCAGACATCAATAGTGTCGTCCGCAGTTTTGCCACGGACAAAAACGCCATTGCCATGTTCGCGACGAATCAGTCGTTTATGTTCGAGGGTATTAAAGGCATTAATGATTATTTTGGTGCTGACTGAAAATTTAGACGCTAAAAGCCGGACACTGTTAAGCTTTTCACCGGGCGATATTTTTCCTTTCAATATCTGCGTCTCAAGTAGTGCCGCAATTTGCTCTTTTTTCGATAATAAAGCGATAGCTTTCATGCTTTTAAACCTTAAATTGATTACTTACTATTTTCTATTATACAACAATATGAAACAATTTGCAACTGTTTCCAAAAGTTTTTTGATTTATTTTCACCTCATAGCAAATTCTATTTTAGACAGAATGAACAGGAGAAAGTAAAAAATCTTGTCCATCTTGTTTATCCAGTCTGAAAAGTTCCGGCGCGCCCGTTTATGTTTACTGGCGATTTTCCATGTGCTTCTATTTCGCCGAGCCAGAATTTGACTGCCGCTTTTTGGGAAGAAGGTGTATTACTGTATACATTGGTGTAATTGGGAATTGAGGGTAATTCATGAAGATGATATGGGCTGCCAAATGAAGTGAATACGACATTATCATATGAAACCCAGAAGGCCCGCCAAAAGGTCATGATTAATTTACCTGTCATTCTCATTGTTCCTGTTGTACTATGGGGTAAAATTGAGATATTAATAAAAATTGCCCGATATTGGCCACGCGCTTTCAATAACTGGTAGTGTTGCGGGTTTACTAAATGGGTAACTTCAAAACCACGTTTTGTTAGCTCTTTGTCAACACCTTTCAGGTCACGATTTCTACCAGTTTTTCCCATATAACCGATTGTTACGGTTAATATTTTATCACCTTTTTTTAGTTTTTTTAATGGCAGTAATTTATTTTCATTTCTAATTAAAGTAATGCTTTTTTCGGCAATTTCTTGGTCAGCTTGCCGGTATCTTTTTATCTCTTCTGGTGTTGGCGCGTTAAATTTAATATCATCTAGAAGTCCGACTCTGGCTTTTAGTTCCAGAATATATTGTACTGCACTGTTTATTCGAGCTTCGGATATTGTTTTATCCTGAAGAGCTTTGAGGATATTGATACTATCATCTTGAGGCCTTGCAAAAAGCACCATATCCGACCCCGCGGCAATATTTCTTACTGCCACCTCGTCTGGCTTTACGTGAGCATTAATCCCAATCATACTAATCGCATCAGAGACAATAAGCCCCTTAAATCCTAACTTTTTTCTAAGTAAATCAATTTGTATTTTCTTACTAAGAGTTGCTGGTGGTGGACCTAGATAGTTTTTCTCATCATCCTGAAACGGTAAAGCTAGATGACCAATCATAATAGACATGGTGCCTTGTTCAATAACATTGCTCCAAACCTTCCCATATCTTTTATCAAATTTGTATCATTAGCAGCACTTGCTGCCATTGGCAACGGGAATTCGATATCACCTTTAATAACCGATCCGCCACCCGGTATTGAAATGCCGCCCCACTCTCGGACATCAATCTCGGGGTGCTCAGACATAAAATCTATCAGATGGCGGGTATAGGGTTTCTCCGGATTGTTGGGGGTAAAGAACTCCTCTACCGTCTTGACGACGATTTTGCGGGCGGGCGTGTCGGCAACAGAATCTGCGGCAAGGGAGATGAGCAAAGCCGGCACAACTCCTGCCCGAATCATATAATTTTATAGATAGCACATAATAATCACCATTTCCACCCCCTGTCATGCACAAGCTTCTCAAAGGCATTGATGACACCAAGACACCCATGACCTTTTCCAACTACGCCGTTCATTGCAACAATTTCCTGCTGTACTTCCGCCACACAGTTTTCAGGGCCAATCAGCAAGCCGGCAGCACCTTGTCCTACCATACTGATGTCATCCCGCTCATCTCCGGCAACGATAACATCATCCGACCTGAGACCTGTCAGCCGCACGACTTCTCGAACAGCATTACCTTTACTCAAAAATGAAGGTCGAAATGAGAATTGATTCCCATTCGACTTTATATCAATTTCCGGCATACTGCCATAGCTCTCGCGAACATAGCTCTGAAGCTCGGCTTCCTCTTCAGGAATAGAAGTAAAACTGAACAGGTGACCGTAAAACATCATTTTCGCGGCACAGAAACGGTTACAGATATCGCGCACCATCTCGTACCCGATTTCCTTGTTAAAGGCAGCCAGCTTGCGCTCATTCTCATCTGTGTAAGGCTGAACAAGCGTGGGACCTTCGCGGGCAACCTCGGCCATGCGCAGGCCGAATTCAGCCATGAGATAGGTCGGTTTGCTTTTAACGGGGCTGTCCATCACCAGATCCCATTGTCCGCCAATGTCCCAGGTCGTGTTAATCGCCCATTCGCATCCATTATCGGAAAGTCTATCCAGAAAACAACAGAACGGTTCCGGCAACCGTGCATAAGGTTCAAACTCTCCACCAAGTGCGGTGCCATCAAGATCGGTAATAAACAAACGCGGAAATGGCATGGTCATGCTGTCTCCCCTGCGTTGCTGCCGGCCAACTCATGTTGGTGTACATCCTCAATCAGTTTCATGAAGCGCCGGCCATATTCGACGTAGTTCGCATACTTCAATTCGTCCGCCGACTGGATCGCGTTATCGTGAAAAACTGACCCCATATGCGGTTCTATTGAAAAACCTCCATAATAACCACTGTCCAGCAAGTCCTTGACAATCCGTCGCACATCTCCGTCGCCATCGCCGGGAAAGGTATACCTGACTTTTGGGAAAGCGGAACCGGGAATCTCTTCGATATAGCATCCATCTTTGATGTGCACATAGGCAATATGTTCTTTGACATGACGATAGAACTCCCATGAGGATTGTTTGGGGCGCGGCTCTGGTTGTGTATAGTCAGTTGAGAATAGCGGGTTTCCAACATCAAACGCGAGCTTCAGGCCGGGAACATTTTCAATCAGCCTGAGCGTATAAGTCCATCCCATACCTCCGTAATTAATACAGTTCTCGTGAACAGGAGTGATACCGGCGTCGACAAACATTGTGTGCAGCTCGCGAAGACGGCGAAATCGCTCCTCCTCCATCTGATCGTCCGGTTCGCGCTCTTGAAGCACGGCAAAACTCATGATGCGAATCATCTTTGTGCCAAGTCGCTGCATACGGGAAATGGCCCTGCGGGCGGTTTCGAGCGATAGGTTAAACGGTTCGGTAATCTGTTTGCCGGAATTGGCAATCTCAGAACCGAAACAGTTGATGGTCACGCCGGCATCGCTCAACTTGCCGCATACAATATCAAACTCAACATCTGAAATATTATGGATGTTAGTGCCATTGATATTCCGACTCTCGATATGCTCCCATCCCAGTTCTTGTGTCGCGCGAATCTGTCCGTCAATACCGGAGGCCGCTTCGTCTGCAAATCCTGTAAGATACATCTATCTCTCCCGTTTATTGTTAAATGAGGATTCTATGTCCAATTTCTTTCTGGTTGGATCCTTCTTTTTTGTGAATGTTGATTCCCGAATGAGCTCCTTGAGGCGGCGTTCATAGGCGGCGGCGTTCAGCGGCAGATCCACCGGCTTGCCGAGCAAGGCCGAGTATACAATGGCGTTGGCCAGCTCGACGGAATGTATCCCTTCCTGCGCAGGCGCAATCAGCGGCACTCCATCCAGAATGGCATCGACAAAGTTCTGAATAATCCCCGCATGTTGACTGCCGCTGCCCACTGCCGGAATATCGATATTCCACACTTGCGGCTTGGCAGTACCTTCTTTTGATGTCTTGCACAACTTGATCGCAGACACCTCATTGCGGATGAACGTGATAGATTCGTTTTCAACCACAACCTTGCCCAACTCGCCGACAACCTCAAGCCGGTTGGTTCCTGGAGCTTCGCCGGTTGAAATGACGACAACTCCCGTGACGTCGTTCTTGTATTCAAGATATGCGGTCACTTCGTCCTCCACCTCAATCTTGTGTCGTTTACCGAAGCCGCAAAAGCCGCGCACCTTGAGCGGCTGTCCGCACATCCACTGCAGGAGGTCAAGCTGGTGCGGGCACTGATTCAAGAGAACCCCGCCCCCTTCGCCTTTCCATGTGGCCCGCCAGCCGCCGCTGTCGAAATAGGCCTGTGTTCTGAACCAATCGGTAATGATCCAGTTGACGCGCATCAACTTGCCAAGCTGCCCGTCGTCGATGAGATTCTTTACTTTCTGATAGTGCGGATCGGTACGCATATTGAACATAGCCGCAAACACCTGTTTCTTGCTGCGATGAGCGGAGATCAGCCGTTCACAGTCAGCTTTGTGAACGGATATCGGCTTCTCCACAAGCACATGCAACCCGTTGTTGAGCGCATCGATGCCTATGGAGGTGTGGGCGTAGTGCGGAGTGGCAATCAACACAGCATCCACTTCACCCGAGCGTATCAGCTTGCGGCTGTCGCTGAATGTCTTGATGCCTCCACCGAATTCGAGAAGCGCACTTTTGTTGGAATCACAAACGGCAGCCAGTTTACATCGCTCAACATTTCCCTGCTGTATCTGCTCGGCGTGATACCCGCCCATGCCGCCCATCCCTATGATTCCCAGTCGAACCGTATCCATTTCTAAATTCTCCTTTTTTTGTGATGTTGTTCTGTAATAACTGACAGATGTACTCTTTTATCTAATCCTCATTATATTAATAATATTTCGTATCTCAGATTAAATTATACGCCTCTCCGCGACATATCTCACAGAAACGCCTTAACGATAATGCAAAAGCATATAGCTTGTCAAGCGCAAGGTATTATTAGATGCAGACAGGTATTTTTGCCGATGTTTCTGATTTGGTGTGTCAATACCTCATACTTTTATCGGACACCACGCCGAGGGTATCATATTGTCTGAAAAAATTTAATTTAACATTTTATAACAATTCCTTTATTTTTATATGATTTTTAATTCAGGATAAAAAGGCAATGGAGCATCTTGAGGGGTAATGCCGATAATTTCATCTCCGCGCCATTTTAAAGTATAAACCTCTCCAAACTCCATAGATTCTTTTGTTATTTTTTTAGGCAGTGCAAAGGATAATTTAATTTTACTACCTATTTTCAGGTTTTCTGATGATATTAATGCAAAAGTTTCAAGCTTCTGTAGAGGATATTTTTTATCATCAATGAGTATATTAACTGATTCTTCCGGTGTCCATGCAGGAATGCGAATCATAATATTACTAAGACGCTTTATAACAACGGTAATATTAGCTTTTTGTTTCCGCTCAGATTTTATTATGATATCTTTATTTTCATAATCAAAGTGCAGGTTAATTCGTAGTCCAATGGCATTTTCTGTAATAATATTATTTTGAATATCGCATAAAGTATGAGCAACAGCAGCGTGCACATCAGGAGTGCAGCCTTTTTCTGAGTGAGGGTAGCCGTGAATTCCCCAGGAGCCGAGTTCTTTTTCATTAAATTTTTGTTCAGGATTTTTTTCTATATCTTTTTCTGTTAATTGAGATGGTAGAAGTCGTGCTCTTACCAAACGTTCTACATCGTCAAGTAATTCATAATATCCTGCACGTAGTGCTAACCATAATGCAAGTTGAGCAGAATCTCCGGCACTTGCAGGATCTGCTAAATAATCTTTTTTATCATTTAGACATCTATGTGCTCCAAGATCATGCGGAGCCCAACCTGATTCTCTCACTATTTTATTGCGAATCGATTTAAAATATGTATTAGCAACAGCATTTATATATTTTTTTTGACCTGTCAATAGACCGAATAAAAGTAGTCCACGCAAAGTCCCATGATATGAGTGATTATGTCCTGGATTTTCTGGACTTATAATTTCTTCGCGTATATTTCCATTGGGGTTGATTGTATTTCTGTAATGTAAATCTGCAATTCTTGAAGCTAAATGTAAAAATGGCATATCATTTGTTTCTTCATATAACCATATCAAAGCTTCAAGAGCACGTCCACTTGTACCGCAAGCATCAAACCAGCCACTACTTAATTTTTGTTCAAGAAACATAGGATCTTTTGTAAAAGGTACATTTTTTACTAGTGATTTCATTGTTGTAAAATCTAAACTACCGTCTTCTTGCATAATACTGTTCATTGATTCAGCTAATTTAAGAGCAGATTTATGAGCCCATTTATTTTTGCGTCTGCTAATCAAGGCTTTGTATGCAATAAAAGTCTCACGATAATTATGTGGATGAATTGTAGCACGTTTTTTAACTTCATCACTAAGCCATGGCAAATCCGTTCTACTTGTTAACAAACAATATGAATTATCAGTTAATCTTTTTAAATTTTTTAATGAAGCAGCTTCTATTTCTGCAGGGATAATAAAATCTGAAGCTTCTTCCAAACGTAATATAGCATCCCACCATCTGCCTAAATCATGTGCTACATTAAAACCGATAACAGTAGGCATAAATTTCTGCTCTGAATCTAGTATTCCTAAAAGTCCTTTTCCAGCTAATTCAATCCTTTCTTTTATATTCATTTCATTTATTACCTTTTATTTATTTTAATTTTTTATGGACGCTTCACGTTCTCTGAATGTAGTAACTGTGCGTTTAACTAAATAGTCAAGTGCCTTCTGATCTGGCTTGCCATTCATTGCTGGATAAGGGTTTCCTCCTGATCCTAAAGGTTCAGGAGTGGCATAGCATCAGCAAAATCAATTTCACGTTTAATATAATCTATCGCATTTTGTCTTGCTATAGGGCGATTACTTGATAGATCATTATCAGGAGAGAACATTCCGCAAATACCACTTACTTTTATATTATTATCTCCAAGTAATTTTAAAATTTCTTTTGGTTTATATCCTAAGTCTGTCCCATAGTGATTACCATGTAATTCAATAAATTGGATGTTATTTTTAAGTAATCTTGTTACTGAAATACAAAGTGGTTCTATCCCAAACCCCCAATTGCTCCAAGACAAGTTTAATTTTTGTTCTAAAGATTTTGGATTAGTTTTTTTAAATTCTAAAAATTTTTGAAGAATTAGAGTATTTTTTTTCTCGTAGTTTTGCATTTTGAACCTTATTGCTTTATAAGTTAAATTAATAATTATTGTTTTTTCCAAAAAGAAAATCAAGGCTGTTTATGTTAGATGTTAATTTTTTAATTGCTGATATTCACACTTAATATCATCACCATCTATCTCAATCATCAGAAACTGAAAAGGGCTTTCGCACAGAGCCGGTGCCGCAATAAAGCGATCTTTTCCGGAAGTTACCATCTCCATGCCGGCGTGCTCATGACCGGCAATAGTCAGTGTAGGGTTAGGCAAAGCCCTTATCGCGGTTAGCAGCTCATCGAGATTAGTATAATTATAATATCCCTGTGCTAAATCCGGAGGAAAAAGCGGGACATGCTGTAAAAAAACCATCTGACCTGAAAACCCGGCACTTAAATTATGCATCCGCTCAATATCTAACGAACTTCTGGAGGCGTTGCAACCAGGTTCATCTTTATCAATAAACGGAATAAAACGAAGATCATTAATATCTATGAAATCAGGAGTACTTCCCATTATTTTTGAAAAAATTTCTTGTTCAGGATCATGGTTCCCACGCAAGACAATGACCTTAGAATTGAGCTTATCAATACTATTATTTAATATTTCTAAGCATTTTTCACTTTCTAACTCGTCAGAACGATCTATCATATCACCTAAAATGACAGTAATATCGGGTTTTATATGATTATTGAGTTCTAAAATAGCCTTCTGTAATAATTCATTTGCTTGCTCCCCTTTACGATCCGGTAAACCGTGTATCGGAGATTGAGAATAATGTAAATCTGTAATTACTGCTATTTTAGTTTTCATAATTCAATTTTGCCCATAATAATTTTTACCTGCACACTTTTTTTCTCACGCAAAATAAGAGGAGTAATAATCGCATGATCTTCAAAAGCTATTTCTTTCCCATCAATAACCATTTTTACAACACATTTATTAACCCCATCAGGATTTTCTATAGTTATATTTATCAAACAGCCACGATATCGACGTTTTACCTTTAAAACATCCCAATCTTTAGGGATGCAAGGATCAATTAATAAACCATTAAGTGTCGCTCTAACGCCCAAAAGATACTGGGTTGCTGTTATATCCATCCATGGGGCAGTTCCCGTAATTTGTTCAACATTACCCCAACCAAATTGCGAGTTATCAGGTCCAATAATATTACTTACCCAAGCGTATGGTTCGGCACGATAACGGTCAATGCCAACCTTCTTCATTACATTATAGGGGATAAGTTGAGAAAAATATTGCCAAGCACGTTCACCATTACCTAACATTGCTTCAGCTATAATCGCCCAAGTATTTGCGTGACAAAAGATTCCTCCATTTTCACCACATCCAGGTCCAAACCCAGTCTGGGCTTTTTCCTCACCTGATGTCCAAGAAGAAAAACTTGGAGATAAAATTTTAAGACCTACTTCTGTATTAAGATATTGTCCTACTGCTTTCATTCCTTTTTCTTGTTGTTTCTTATTACCTATGCCGCTTATCACAGCCCAACTTTGAGGATTAAGAAAAATTTTACCTGCATCACAAGTAGAACTACCAACAGGATTACTATCATCATCAAATCCACGACGCCACCATTCTCCATCCCAAGCATATTTTTCTAGTGATAAAATTTGACGTTTAAGATTAGCTTCAAAACATTCCGCGTTATCTTTCCCTGCAAATTTTGCAAGCTTAATAAGCTTGCATAATGCTAGCACATATTGTTCGCCGGCAAAAATAGTTTCTCCTTCTCCACTACGATTAAACCGTCCAATAATATCATTCCAATCGCTAGTCATGGTTAAGGGCAAACCATGCTTACCAAGATTGTTTTCTGTAAATTCAATAGCTTTTACCAAATGTTCCCAAACAGTACCTTCCCCATCTGGAGACTCATGATCCTTTAGACTCAGATAAGGAACTTTCTTTTCTAATAACGAAATATCCCCTGTCTCTGCAACAATCGCATATACGACTAAATGTGGCCACAAATGGTCATCGCTATGAATACTCATTTGAGGTTTTTTCTTCTCTTCAGGGAAAGCTGTATGAACGACATGCCCATCTGAATACTGTTGAGACAGTAAATAAAGAATTTTCTCTTCGGCCCATTTAGGACGACGATAAGCAATTGCTAACATATCTTGACTCGTATCCCTAAAGCCAACGCCACGAACGCCTGGAGCTACAGTATTAACAGAACGGGAATAACGTCCGGTTTGAACAGAATTAATCGTATTCCAAATATTAATCTGACGTTCAATCACCGGATTAGGAAGCTCACATTGAAAAGCATCAAAATGCTCATCCCACCATTTTTTTAGTTTATTACATTGCCTATCAACCTCTCCTCTCTTTCGTAGAGCACAAAGAGTTTCTACTTCCTTGTCGATAGCATTCTCAATATCAACTAAGGCTCCATTGACAGTTCCCAAAAAGAACTGCATCCTTTTTATTTTATTGTGACCGATTGATGCTTTTACATGTAGAGCAGATGCTGGTTCGCCACACTCTAACGTCTCATTTCCACAATATCCTCGTTCAACAGCAATAGGTCTTGATTCAGAACGGTAATTTCCAATAAACTCATTACGACTTCCAGAATAAGTTTCAACTGGCATTGAAGAAGCAAGATAAGTTAGTGGCAAATCAGAATTCCGAACGCCATTACCATGAAAAAGATAATTAACAGACTCTAATTCTTTATCAAACCAAGTTTTTAATTGCATTTTATTATAATATTCTGACTGCACCTCTACTTCCCAATCTAATTGAGAATTTTCAACATAAGCAAATATATCAAGATCAACAGTTTCTCCATTTTTATTACTCAATTCTAAATCCCAAATCAAAACATCATAATCTGGAGGGACAAAAAATGAAAGAGTTGCTAAAACACCATTTTTTTCAGCAATAAAAGTAGTCATTCCTGGTGCATGCGATGCTCTCCAGCTGTCGAGAGTCGTATCACTTGGCCGAAAAGCTGGCGACCAAATAGTTCCATCTTGTTGGCGAATATAGATATAAAAACCCGGTGAATCTATTGGTAAATGATGATGACGGTAACGTGTCAAACGGAAAATTGTAGGACTTTTCCACCATGCGAACCCTCCTCCTGCTTGAGAAATAAAAGCATGAAAATTACCATTTGACAAGTAATTAATCCAAGGTTGTGGGATATCATGACGATGAATATTGATTTCTCTTGCTTTATCATCAAAGCTAAAATATTTTGTAAGCTCTTGCTTATTATAATTTATGTTCATTACTCTCCTTATTTATCTGGTGTGGAAGTTCGATTTTATACCTAAAAGGTAATGCTGGTAAACCTTTTTCATTATATAAATTTACTTTTGGGAATGAGCCATAAGCATATCGAACTTCTGTTATTTTTTATTTTAATTCAATTTTTAATACATCAATCGTTTGTTTTGATAGATACTTTGGCGGACGAATTCGTAATTCATCATTTTTTAAAAGTTCTGTTCCCCAGAAAGTAATTAAAGGTACTTCTGAATCATCATTCATTACAGTTATTCTTTTTACTTTACCATTTAGTTCTGGTAAAATTAGATCTCCCATCAGTGGATTTACTAAATGTAAATAAATAGTTTTTTCATTTTTTGAAGTATAATAACATCCTACTGGAGGAGTATATTTTGATGCATGGGTTTGATATATAGTCTCTCCATATTTTTTTATCCATTCGCCAACTTCTTCTAATATTTTGATGCTTTCAGAAGGTATTTCCCCTAATGCATCTGGACCAACATTTAAGAGTAAGTTCCCATTCATACTAGCACAATGAATAAGAGATCTAATAATTGTATTCGAAGATTTGAATGCTTTATCAGTTGCATGATATCCCCAATTATCATTCATTGTCATACATGTTTCCCAATCAACAAACTTCCCGTTAATTATTGGTTGCTGATTAGGTAGTGATATTTCTGGGGTGCAATAATCGCCATAAAATATTGGAGTTTTTTCATAAGATAATCTATCATTTACCAAGATTTCAGGCTGTAAAGAATAAACTAATTTAAGTAATTTTTCAGCTTTCCATTCTGATGAAGTTTTATATTTTGATGTGTAATCAAAAAAAAGTAAATCTATTTTACCATAATCAGTAAGTAGTTGTTCGACTTGTTTGTATAAATAATCTCGATAAATATTTAAATCTCTATCGGGAAATGAAGTCTCACCATTTTTACCATCGGGGTGTTCCATATCAGGAATATAATGAGGATGTCTCCAATCAACTAAACTATGATAGAACCCTATTTTTATATTCTCAGCTCTAAATGCTTCTATTAATTCCCGTGTAATATCTTTACCATAAGGAGTATTTGTTATTTTGAAATCAGTATATTTACTATCATACATACAGAATCCATCACTATGTTTGGTAGTAAAAACAACATACAGCATTCCTGCATTTTTTGCAATTTTCGCCCATTGAACAGGGTTGAATTTGCCAGGGTTAAATTTAGTTGCTAAATTATCATAATCTTCTTTAGAAATGTCATTAAAGAATCTAACCCATTCACCTTGAGCAGGAATAGAGTATATTCCCCAATGGATAAACATACCAAATCTTGCATCATTAAACCATTTGCTTTTATTTTTCATTTTTTTTAATACCTGTTTTTTATTTAGTAACTGGTTTATGAGGAATATTTTTAGAAATATTTCCATATAGACCTTGTTCTGTTTGGAATTTTACACCATTGATAATTATATTTTCTGCTTTAAAACCTACTATTTCAATATGATGAGTAGATATTTGATGTTTAAAATCCCCTTTTTCTTCAAAGGTTAATTCTAAAGAATCATTTGTTTTTTACAGTTTAAAGTTATTATAGTACTATTTCCTTTTTTATATTCAAAGCTGTAACCATCATCAAGATAGAGCTCACTTATGTAAAATTTCATCACTCTTTATGCCGGCAAAAACAGGATTTTCAGTATAGGACAATAATGGTTTTTGCGTTAGTCCGCCCCATAAAACCAAAACCTATAATTGCAATTCTTTTCATGCGATACTACCCTAACCAAGAATTATTCCCATATCTTTTGAACGATTAACAGGCTTTGACAAATATCTGAAACTACACTTTAATCAACGCGGCTAATCAATTTATCCATGACCGGTACTATATAATTTCCAGTGAATCCTTATCAGGCAACTCAGTAAAAACACTTGTGGGAAGAGTCTGATACCAAAAAGCCACTGATGAAATGTCATCTTGCAAAGGTAAATACCTTCCGTCACTTCTCCAGCCAAGTGCTTGGATTGTAACGCTTAAATCGTCATGAAAGCGAACGGGATCTGTTATATGCCAACGATAAAGACCAAACCGTGTCTGCGATTGATAGAGCCCATCGGGAAGTATTACCTGCGGCATACCGGCATATGGTGTAGAAAATGCCTCGTATTTTTTAGTTTCTTTATTTTCAAAGTTATAAGATCCGCAAAAATAATCCTCTGTACCGGTTCCGCAGATGGTAGGAAACTCACGATCCCCATCCAAGTAGAACTTAATCTCACCCTCACCCCACCAGCCGGAGTTATTCACTCCCCAGGCCATATATGTTCCAACATAACGTCCCCTCCCTTTAACTCCATCAAGAATAGTGTAAACATCTTTGTATGGCAATGGATTCACTCGCCGGAACTGAGCATGAAAATAGCCGGCATTTTTATCAACATCACTCAACGAATAATTTATTTGATAGTAAAGTGTCATATCTACATTATTGATATTTTCGATAGTCATACGGCATCGCCCGCGAAAGGGCATTGGCCAATAAGAGTTGAATGCACTTCCAGGATTCACACATACTGCCAGCGATGAAACCGGAGAATACTTACCCCATCCACAGGCAAAGAAATCTCCTACAGGGCATTCCACCGACGGCTGCTCTTGGTCATCCCAGTAGATTCGAATAATACTGAACCGCCAGTTTCCTGTGGGAGTCATCCAGATTTGTTCAATATTTCCGGGCCCGGCAATATCAGCCAGTTCAAATGTTTCCCCGGCAGGAATCACTACGGAAGGAGATATTTTCCATCCTTGCCCAAGCTCGCGCGCATGAGTTTCACCGGTTCCCGTGGTAGCCATACTGCCTTTGCCCTTATCGCCTGTGAAATTTTCAGGGCTTATTGAGCGTGATTCTGCACGATCAAGAATACTGATATCTTTTATATTCATAATTTTATCCTTACATATTTGTTAACAAATCTTCCGTTCCAAATCACTCCGTTATCTTCCCGTGCATCGTCTTTCCCATTTTCATAAGATAACAATTCTCTAAAAGCACCTAAAGTTCAATTTCGATAATATCCATCAGTTGGGTTTGCAAATCATCTTTTAATTTAAACAACAATTTTCCATTATCGTAAGTGTAGGGTATATCTTGTCCATTGCGCCTAAGTTTAACAGACTTCGGTTTCGTTTCTGTCTGCATCTCAACACCTCCATCACTCAGTGCATCGAGAAGAGCGTAAATAGTATTACCCTTACACAATGCCGGCACATTACTTTTCTCCGGCCACTCGCCCGGTTCACTATCAAACATTACCTCTCTGTTCTCTTTCATCCAGTTGGTAATCTCTACCATTCTTTTATAATATACTTCCGGCAATTCACCATGAGAGTCAGGCGCAACACTGAAAAGAAAATTACCTCCCCAAGCGCGGGTCTCAGCTAGGTTTTTAAGAAAATATCCTGCCGGCTTATAAAGCTCATGCGTACGATATCCCCACCCTCCGCTATTAAATGTATTACAAAACTCCCACCATCCTTCCGGACGAGTTTTTGGAAAAGCACATTCAGGAGTGGTGTAATCTCCATAACCATGTCCGCGTGGATTAACCAAAATTCCAGGTTGCAATTCATGAATTTCATCCATCGAAATGGTATGCTCTTTCTGCGGTAATTTTCCGTCAAACCAGATAATATCAATCTTACCATATCCGGTTAATAACTCTATTACCTGATTGCGTATATACTTGTTATATTCTGCATCAAGCGTCTTTTGTTCTTTTTCACTAAAAGTCGGCAAAGTAATTGATTCGTGATGCAGACCAAGCGGATGGGTGTCGTCATAATTAAATGACATTCTTTTTTGATTCCAATACCAGTCAGGTGGTGAATAATAAAGTCCAACTTTGATATCATTTTTGCGACATGCTTCAACATATTCAGCAACTAGATCCTGTCCATTAGAGTAGTTCTTTGTGTTAAAATCACCATATTCGCTTGGCCAAAGTGCGAAGCCATCATGATGCTTAGTCGTTAAAACCGCATATTTAACACCAGCCTCACGAGCAACAGATAACCATTTGTCAGGATTATAATTATCCGGGTTAAAATATTTTGCCTGATCCCAATATTTTGCAGGAGATAATGTTACATTGCCAACCGCCTCCATCCCATAATCTTCAAAACCTTGCATTCTGGAATAATGGGGTTTACTTATCATTGACCACGAAAGGTCACCATCCCCCCGTACGCTAGATATCCCCCAGTGAATAAATAGCCCCAGCCCCGCATTCTGAAACCATTGTGCATCAAGATGCGTTGTTCGTTTATAATCATGCTTTTCAGAATCGACAGAAGAATTTCCAATCATATCGTGTTGCTCTGCTACTTCATTGCTTGATTCTTGTTGACTCATGTCATTTGCCTTTGTTCTCTATTGTTATATTTTCTATTGGACCTTTTGCGAAACTATTTATCTGCCCGATTGCTAAGCTTTCGGTACGACTCGCTCTGAGAGCAGCCTGCCGGTCGAGGACGGAACACTACAACATTTAGTGCATATTAATAAGAGCGTAGGCTCTTAGAGCCAAATTTCGTTAGTTTTGTAAAAGCTCACATGGAATGTTTTTGACAATTTGTCCATATTTTCCTTGTTCGGTTAAAGTATGATTACCATTTATAGTTATTTCTGCATTATCATAACCGACTATTTCAACGATGTGGTTTTTTACACCGTGATTATAGTCACCGCTTTGCGAAAGACTTAATTCAAAGGAGTTTCCGTTATTACGGCAATTTAAGGTTATTACCGCACAATCTCCTTTTTTATAGTCAAAACTATATCCATCATCGAGATAGAGCTCACCCTGTGTGGAATTTTTTGAAGGAAATACAAGCCAATGAATTTCAGTTAGAGGAATTTCATCTACATATTGAGTTACCGGCCCCATAGGTACAACCGCACCTTCTTTTAAAAACAGATGTCCGCCTTTATCTGAAGGAATATCAATAGTCTCTTTAGCTTCTCGTCCTTCATATATTTTCCCTGTCCAGAAATCAAACCAGTTTCCTTTCGGCAAAGTAATCTCATCAGAAAACGAACCTACAAGGAAGCTGTCTCCAAACATATATTGAGTTGTGATTTCGTAAGCACCCTCCCATTCCGGATAATCAAGAAACATCGGGCGCATCATAGGCATCGAAGTTGAACTCGCTTTCCACGCTTGTGTATAGATATATGGAATAAGCTGCATTCTTAAATTTGAATATTCCTGAAAAATATTTTTAAGTTCTTTGCCTCTATAAATCGGATATCTATAATATGCCCAGCTGTTGACCTGCGTCCAAGGGAGCAAAAACCCCATATGCATGCTGTACAAATTATCAATATCTATATCGCAAGTAGAGTACGAATGTCCAAATAGAGAGCATTGCAGCATAGCAACCATTGTTTCCGAACCGCCCCCTGTATCACCGGTCCAGGTGCCTGAAAACTTTTGTAACCCGGCCCAACCGGATACGGCAAGTGTAAATCCACGCCGCCCGGTATGACTTTCAAAACCCTCAAGCATTTGCCGCGTGTAGATCTGATAATGGATATTGTGCATAACATCATCATGCAGACCGTTTCCGTGCAAGCGGTCTGCATGCAGATTAATCTGGGCATAGCCGTCCTGTTTAAAATAATCAACCCCCTGATCAACAAATTTTTTCAAATGCTCAAAGAACGCCTGCTCGGGGACAGTAACCTTATCCATGAGCATAGGCTCATGCCCGAAATGTTCATCTTTTTCAACCAGCTCCATGCTTTCAGCGGATAGAAAGTCGTTCTCATTTGCTTTTACATCAAGAGTTTTTCCCGCAATCTTACGCTCTTCCTCCCAGGTATGATCATAATTACTGCACATCCACAACCCGAAGTGATATCCCATCGATTTTAGATTTCCGATAAAAGTGGCTGGCGATTTATCCTCCCAAGGGAAGTAGGGAAAACGCTCCTCATTCCACTTTTTATCAACAGTTTCATCGTAAAGGGTTTCCATCCACATAGGTTCAAGCGCAAGAAGATCACAGGGAACTTTTTCATTACGAAACTGCAATGCAAGTTGCAATAATTCATGTGAGCGTATTTCAGAATTTACCGTCATCCATAGCCCAAAAGTAAAGCGTGGCGGAAGAGCAGGCCTGCCGGTTAATTGGGTATATTTACCTATAATATCTAAGTAATTCTCTCCTGTAATTATATAGATATCCAAAAAATCTTTTTCAACAACAAATGAATTAATTCCGGACTCCTTTTTGCCGAAATCAAAAAAGAGCCTTCTGGTTGTGTTAAATAAAATACCGTAACCGTTGGAACTCATAAAGAATGGTACCGGAATGTAGGACACCTGGTTTCGAATCCACAGGCTGTCAGCCTTACCGTTTAACAGGAACTTTTTCCGTTCGATATCACCAAAGCCGATAAATTTTTCATTATCCTTTTGCGATAATCTCAGATTATATCCTTTATTCTGGTAAACAGTTGGAGCCGTTGCTGCTTGCCACCCCGATTCCGTATTAACAACTTTATCTCCATCACGCAAAAGAGAAAATCCCAGATCATTTTGGATTTTCAGTTCAAATCCATCAGGTAATGAAAGAGAATTCTCTGACCATTCGCTATCCGAAGCACTAAGCTCTTCAATAAAGTTATAACGATTCAATAAGCTATCGATATAACCGTCAAATCCTCCGTATTGTAAACGGACAATCCCATTGCAATAATTATCGACTTTTAAAGTAATGTCTCCATCGGCTGAAAATATTTTCATGATACCCTCTTAGTTTTACAGAGTAACACTCTGTTTTATTCTCACACTTTTATCTGCTGCAAATGCAAGCAGGCTTGCCTTAACTCCATCTGAAACTGTTGTCATACTCTGTTCACCTGCTTTCACACATTGAAAAAATTTATCAATAATTACAGCATCTCCACCACCATGCCCGCTAGATGATTCAGGAATTGGTAATTGTCTCTTAATATCTCCTTTGTATTCATGAAGAGTCAGTTCATTTGATTTTGTGTTTCCATATAACATCCCTTCGGTACCATGAATACGAATTTCTCTGCCATCTACTCCAGAGACATTTAGTAATGTGAAAATTCCTTGTGTTCCGTCACTAAAGGATATTGTAACACTTTGATTATCCATTATATCAGCATCAGAATTATAGACACAAGTATCTGGAGCTACTTTACCTGGAGCGTTGTAACTACTTGGGATATCATCTCCAACAAAGCCTTTAAAACGATATGGGCATTGCATCTCATCGCATTCAGCACATTTCTTTGCTGTTACATTGCGATTGAAGAAACTTTGTCCTCCGTGAGAAAATAATCTTACAGGAACGCCTTGATTTGCTTTTAACCAACACATCATATCAAGGTCATGACTACTTTTTTCATTTAGAAATCCGCCAGTATTTTTTATTAATCTATGCCAGCGTCGTCTGTTGGAAGCACCGTGTATAGGCAGAAGGCGTTCGCTCATTTCAATCATAACCAATTGTCCTAATTTTCCAGAATCAACAGTTTGTTTTACTGTTTGATAAAATGGACTGTATCTCATAACAAACCCTACTTGAACGACACGATCTGTTTTTTGTGTAAGTTCTTCTATTTTCAAAACTTCTTCTTTGGTTGTAGCCAATGGTTTTTCTATAAAAACGTTAAAATTAGCACTAACAAGCTGCTCAAAAATATCTGCATGTGTCCATTCAGGTGTAAAAATGAAAGCCATATCATATTGAGAAATTTGATCTTTCTTGAATAATGATACTTCGGATAACTCCTCCAAAGTCTCAAGCAGAAGAGTTTCTTTGCACTCATATTTATCAAGCCACCCTTTAACTTTCTGATGGTTATCTTTGTTCTTTTCAATAATGGCTACGATATTACAATCATCGCGTTCTGCAAATAATGGAAGTAGTGCACCACATCTTCCGCCTGCACCTACAACTACAATATTATGATATTTCTGTTCACTAGTCATTTTAATCTCCTTTTTTAAATAATTTTATTTATAAATAACAAGCATTTGTACTTATTATATTTTTTCTTTAGTTATCGATACTTAGACCATATAACACCAAAGTAAAATCTTTGTGATTACTTGGTTCAACTTCTATTTCACGAATCTCTTTATTAGGGAATGGATTGATCCATGTGTAAGATGGTATATTAATATGTATTTGGTTGCCGATAGTTCCGAATACCCCTGTTTCAACAAAGGAAGCAAGCATTCTGGAGTTCCAGCCTGTTATATTCTTTAAATATTCTATTGTTATTTCTTTAGTTTTTCCATCTTCATATCTAATAATATATTTCCCTGCATAAAAACTTCTGTATTTCTGATAAGGTATATTTCCACTTAGCTCTCTCATTTTATTCAAACTGTGTAAAAATGTAATAGATTTTGCTTTCTTGGCTATTTTTATTTTTACAGGTGCTGTTTTGGGTAATAAAACCATGGCGGACATTTTAGCTTTATTGTTAAATGAATTAAAAGATACGCCACGATAATTTTGGGTGTTTGCTATTATCGATTTGAAATCATAAACTAAGGGAAAGTGCATTGCATCTGCTAATTTTTCATCAGTTAATATATTATTTTTTATTGTGATATATTGAATATTTTCAGCATACGGGAGTTCCATCTTTTCAGGATAGCATATTTGTTTATATATTCTACTTACAGGTTGAACTGGAATCTCCTTCATGCTCTTAATGACTCGTGCGAAATAGGAAAAAATTGAATATCCAATATCGCACACGGAATATCCAACAGATGAAGTGAAGAAAAAAACTTTGAAATTGAAAATTGAGCATTGGGAATTGAATATTAGTTGA
>JAKIUY010000164.1 GCA_021647315.1 Victivallaceae bacterium | reverse complement strand
TAGCGAGCCTGCGAGCGGTTTATGCTGATTTTCCGCTTGAATTATGACTGCGAAATGATACTCAACATCATTTAAAAGACACCAGAAAAACTTTCATCTTTTTTCATGCCGCTTTTGACACTACCAGTCGCACTCTCTACCAGTTGGCATTTTTCTTCTATATCGGAAATTGTCTATCTGCAGCCACTGACGGATGTTTGAGCCCCCAAGGCTGATGTTAATAACTTCAATATCAGCATTGGGGAATTTTTTACGCAGCCCCGCACTGAAGACATTCACATAGCGATGTTTCCCGCTTGAAGCATCGCCGCCAGCAGTAACTGAGTCTCCCCAGCAGACTATTTTAACTTTTTTACCTGATTTTAACTTTGCTAAAGTCCTGGGTATTCTACCAGAAGAGCTGAGAGTTTTGGCTTGAGTTGCGGACTCCAGAAGCGGATAAATATGTTCCTTTTTTACCTCAACGGCACCATAAGGACGGTAAATATTTGCCAAGCGTACAGAACCTGGCTCCAAGCGGGCTGGTAACGATACGTTAAAGTGTGCATTCCCTTTTATTAACTTTATCTCGCCTTGCTGATTAATTATTACCGTATCAAGTCTTAATTTAGAATAGCTGTAGCTGGCATAGACTGTATCATTAGCATTAATACGACTGCCGGGACTTAATCCCAAGGTGCCGAACTTTTCTACTAGCAGATAATCCTTACCGGCAGTTAATTTTTCTCCGCCAGGCGTTTTACGGATTAGCAAAGAGCCTGGAACAAGCGAACCACTTTTAGTTTTTGGTCCTTTTAGTTTAGTGCCACGGTAATATTTTTTAGGTGGTTTAACAGACAGTTTAAGTGCTTCATTTTCCACTTTAAAAACAGGCGCCGGTTCGACCTTTAAAATATTTTTTTTTGCAACAGTTACTAGCTTACCTTTTATATTCAATTTACCTGGCTTGATCTCAATTTTTCTGCCAGTTGCCTTAATTTGCAAGCCACTGATTATTTCCGGTGGAGTTTCAGCTTTTGCAATACTAACACCATTTAGAAAAGTATAAGCAATGATACTGGTAGTGAATAAAAAAGATATATTGATTGATTTGGATATACTCATTAGGTTTTAATCCTGTTTGCACTCAAGCGGCCAGAACCATTGGGGCATGTGGAATCTTCCACCAAGCAACGGAGCATAAGTCTGCCAGCTATGCCCGTCAATATAGCGATTCCGGGTAATATTGAAATAAAATCTCTCTGTTGGAGTGGATTCCAGAACTTTCCAGGGGATGGCTATTTCAACACTCCATGAGTTTTTATCTTTATGGGTTTTTAAAGTGTATTGACCGTTCCAGTTTGAGTCATGCCCCTGATAGCCAGTTTTACCCTTGGTGATTCTTTCATCATAAACGGCTCCACTGGCGTTTGTGACAATATGAAAATAACCTCTATTTTCGGGCTGAAGAAAAAACTCAACTCCATTGTCCACAAAAATATGTGAATCACGCTCAAGAAATTTATCCTTAATTATTTTTACCTTCGGTTCTTCAAACCAAACACCGATATAAAGATTTTTCTGATCATAAAGAAATCTTGCTTTAGTGGCCAATTTAGCCTTCTTTTTGCTGCCCAAAAGCAGAAAACCATCGACAATATCAGCTTTATTCCAGACAGCTTCTGAAAGCCTACCATCAATTACAAGCTTTGAATCCAGCTTGAGAGCCTTAACGGGAACGGGTCTAGATTTGTAGAGGCCTGTTAAGAACTCCAGATAAGAGGTAATCCTTGTCTTTTCCTCAAGCAGCTTGACATAAAGTTCCTGATTAATTTTATTTTTTATTTTTTTGACTGAGCTACCCATTACAGATTTTAAGTGATTAACATTTGCCATTTTTTCATTAAGCGTAAATCCGGGAATTCCTTTTTCCTTATAGAATCCATCAACCAGGTTCATGTAATCAATGAGTTCACCATTATCTGCCGTACCGGTAACTTTTGCTAAAGCTCTTTTAAAGGATATTTCCCCATTATAATTTTGCGGATTCCACATATAATCAGCAGCAGTCATCCAGCCAAGTCCAGCAGCATCATTCCCAACCGGCAGAAAAAAATGACCGGTACTGTATTTTGGCAAATTACTGTCGCCATCGCCATAGGGATATTTCATAAAAACCGGCATATATTTAAGTCTTTCGTAATGACCGGGAAAGAAATTGCTCCAGAAAATAAGTTTTCGTCCTCCATTAAGTTCTGAATACCATCTAGCATCCTCCGAAGATGCTCCATGACCTGTCCAGACAAACTCGATTTCCTGTGGAAGTTTTGAAATAATTTTACAATATTCCAAGGCAAAATCATTACATTTTTTGGGGATTAAAGAATATAGCAGGCTAATAACCCTGAACTTGACATCCGGGCAATTTTTTTTCAGTTTTTTGTAAACTTGATCAATAAAATAAAGGTGAGCTTCAGCAATGTGTTTAAATTTCTTTTTATCTGCTTCATAAAGAAAAAACTTGTGTTTGGGCTGGTCATCAAATGTCAGGTAAAGATTGGTAAATCCTAGTTTGTAAAGGGTAATAAGGTTGTCGGCAACGCCATTTATATCTTTCTCTGAAGAATACATAACCCCGCCTTTCAGTCTGCCTGAATGTCCCTGTTGCCTGTAAGGACGCAAACCAAGCGAAGGAGTTATAAAATATTTCCTGCATTTTTCAAGAAACAGTTTGAGTTTTTTCTTTGTTACATCCTGAATCGGCAGTGATGTTCTTTTATAATAGGTATTATCCCACGCCGCAAGCCAGATAAAGTTCAACTTGTACTTTTTCATCTGTTCCAGGTAAGGTATTCCATCATGATTCCCAGTATCTTTATTTATCGGTCCCTTGCTGAAGTTTTCGATTTTCCCGAAGACAATGCCTCTTTGCTCAAAACCCGGTTGGTCAATAATAATTGCGGGAGTCAACATTTGCTTATTAAACAATTGTTCCAAGCTGACAAATCCATAATATTGTCCGGCTGCTGTCTTCGAAGCGATTAAAATTTCCGGTTTTTCCCGACTGTTATTAACCGTTAAAATATACCCATCATTATTGAGAGCTTCATAATCTTTTAATAAATTCTGACTAACTAAACTTTCTTTTATTTTTGGATCGTTTAGTGAACCAATATAGAGCATAGCCCCTTGTGACAGAGAATTGACGCTGTAATTTATCACAATGCCTGAGTTTTTGGAAAATATCCCAAGTAATTCATTCAAAGTAACATTTGAACCTTTAGATGTACTAAAATTTTCAACCCTAAATGGCTTACCAGTTAGCTTCATACTTTGCGGGGTCGGTATCACCACGGGTATTTGTTTTTTTTGCATTGCGGCAGATCCAGTTGAAATTAATAACAATGTAGGCAGTATAAGAGTCCGGAAAAGTCCCATAGTTTGTCCTTTAGGCTGAATATTTGAGCCAAATGCAGAACACATTTGGCTCATTTTTTGAATATTTTTTTAAATAATTTTTTTTCTGCTGTTTAATGAATTCCAGGAGAAAAATATAATATAAAATCAACAACTAATAGAGTATATCCTTGAACATTTTAGCATGGTTCGTTAGAATTTCTGAACTTTTGAAGTAGCCCACATGACCATCGCCAAATAACACATTAATTCCATCGTTATGCCGCTTATAGGCAACATCTATATAGGTAGTCTGAAACCTGTTGATGTCAGTGCCATAAAAGAACCGATTCCCATAATCAATTACAATGCCCGCGCCTGATGGTTTTTTGATACTATTATGTTTTTTACTAACAGTACTATAACTTAATCTAGACAAAATACCATAAAACCAGTTATTAGTATAATATCTTTCATTTTTTTCCGCACTGGGACAAGGCAGATATTTACCTAATGAATCATATTTATAGGTTTGCTTCATCTTAAGATAAGGCACCAGCTTATTGTAATCATTCCACCATCTCGTCGGATAATATTCCTGATTATCATCTCTATAAAAAACAAATATGGTGCCAATCTGCTTTTGATTACTGGCACATGATATCTGTTTTGCCTTGTCCCGCGCCTGATTCAAGGCTGGTAATAACATACTCGCCAGAATGGCAATAATAGCTATTACGACCAATAATTCTATTAACGTAAAACCATTAACAACCAACGACTTACAACTTCTTTTTACTCTTTTCTTTTGCATCATTTTCTCCATTTTCTTCAGGTTTAATAATAGTGGTTCTCGATACGTCATACTACCTAAAACTTCTCTCCATTTTTAATTAACGATTTACCTGCACGAAAATTCATTTTAAAGCTCATTAATTCTATTATCTCACACCTCCTTGTTAAGTTTTTTATCACGTTTCCGACAAATATTCCAAATATGCCTTGGCAAATATAAGTTCTTTTTCCAGTGAAAAATCCCGCAATTCTACTGTTGAACGTCGCACTTTGCCCCCTTCACCAGTCATTTCTATCATCAACGGTCCCGCGTATTCAATTTCTTTCAAGGCGGTTAGCAGGCTCTCCCAATCAATTTTGCCCAGACCAGGCGGTTGATGATCGTCATTCGCCCCGAAATTATCCTGCAGATGGGTGGTAAACAGTCTTTTGCCGATTTTTCTTGCAACCTCAGCCGGATCATGCCCTTCGAGGAAGGTATGACCGCTATCAAGATTAATCCCGACATCATCCCGCCCTATTACATCGACAATTTTAATTATATAATCGTATGGTGGAGTTTCGATAGCCAATTTCAGCCCGAAACTGCGAGTTATATCCGCAACTTTTGTGAGCACTTTTATATCACGTTGCAGATCACCGGCATGCGGTTCAACATTCGGAATATGGCAGACCATAACTTTTGCATCAAGTGCTTTGCAGATTGTCGCACAATGCGTCTGGGTTTCCAGATAAGCCGCTTCGCCGGAACCATTCAGGTGTTCAGAATGAATTGACCACGGCACCATACCGAGATTACGACAAAACTCTCTGACCCGCTCGGCAGCAACTTCATCAAGTGCCAGTACATGGGAAAATTCTAAATGTCTAAAACCATATTTGCGATATTTCGCAATATTCTTGATATAAATATCTTCAGTATAATTATTGCCATTATCACAATCCGCATCAACGATATTGCATCCGATGTTGTATTTATTATTATACACTGTCTATCCTTTAACTCATTTACTTAAAAATTGATTATATTGATATTACAAATATATTATAACATAGTTTTTTATGAAAGTCAATAGATTATTAATATAAAATTTGAAAAATATCATTTAACCCATATTTTAAGGTAAAATATTATATAATAAACGTAACTAACGCCTGAAAACCCCATGACAAAGCAAAAAGAAACAAAAAACAGAAATAACTATTTGCCCAGTTATATCAGAATAAAATCTGATATCATCAATCGTATTACCGACGGTGAACTTAAGCGCGGTGATAAATTGCCGACCGAAAAAGAATTTTGTGAATACTATAAAGTTTCGCGAATTACGGTTCGAGATGCATTGCGCGAATTGACTGATGCGGGAATTATTAGGCGTATCCATGGCAGTGGCTCTTATGTTGAATGTGATGATATTAAAGGTGATTATGAAGATATATTTTCACATATCACCCAATCGCCTGATGTCACCATCAGCTTTGGAGTATTAAATCCAACACCTGAAAATGAAATGCTGCTGAAAACCATGGCCGGGATATTTTCTATTGAAAACCCAGGCGTAAAAGTTAATATTATTAATATTCCACTGTTAGAAGACCGTACTGACGATCCTTATCTATCGCTTATCAGAAAAGGAAACCTACCTACCGTCGGCGAGTTTTTCATGTATGCTCATTATGCAAAACTAGATGCGCTTATGCCATTGGATACATTACCGAATTTTGACCGACTGAAAAACTATACCAGACCTCAATGTATATATCCTACTTTAAATTCATCTGGAGAAGCACATGTTCATGCTATCGTCGCAAAATTAGATACCCTAATGTTACTGATTAATAAAGATATGGCAACCGCGGCTGGACTTGACCCATCAAATCCACCTGCAGATTGGCATGAACTGGAACAGTGGACTGCCACTCTTGGGTTGTTTACCAAAAAATCAACAAAAGGATATTATGGTAGTTATTCAGGGATCCCCGCTGGCTGGCACTGTGTGATTGCTAACCTGCCCTATTTAAGAGATGGATCAGTTGATTACGAAAACAACATTGATGGACTGATTAATATGCTCCGCGCACCACGCTGTCTCGAAGGGTTGAAGTTTTTACACAGAACCCATCAGGTTGGGAACCCAAGTCCCGGCGAAGATGGGATGCAACTATTTGCTCTAGGCAGAGTCGGCATATTGCTCTCTGGAATGATCTCTGCCATATCACTCAATTTCAATACATTTGGAAATTTTAAGATCAAGGCTGTTCAAATTCCAGCGCCACAGAAAAATATGCCTAAAAAGTCTCTCATGGGAAATGGCAGTCTGGGAATTTTCCGTTCTGCAATCAACAGTAACGCGGAACTTATGGCAGCCTGGGATTGGATTCGCTTCCTGTTCAGAAAAAAACAACAATATCTGCTCTCTTCAGATTTTCATACTCCTGCTTTGAAAAATATCCCGTCTCCAATTCACAATTTTTCGCCGGAACTGGATAAAATAGTGACTCAAACCGTTGAGAACAGTATTCAACAGTTTGACTTTACGGGAGTCAGAGAAGCTCTTGCATGCTTTGGAACAGAAATGCGTCATTCTATCTACGGTGAAATTACGGCAGAACAATGTATTTCCAATACCATTACTAAATTGACGGAATTAAAGCACAAGCTTTCAAGCAATAATCAACTGTAATTGGCAATTTATGTGCTCAACGATAAATGGCATTTTCAGCGAAAGCTACCCCTACCCGTACAATATTTTACTTCGTCACCAGAAAAACTGAACCCCCTGCAAATAAACCCCTTATACAACTCACGCACTTATATTTGCAACATCGAAGCTATTTTATGTTTATCCGCACACTCGCGGGCACTTAGGACTATTTTTGACACTTGAAAAGTATCCGCCATGGTTAAACGGCATTGACCTTCACTATGCAGAGCGCGATAGAAGTCTCCAAAAAAGTCTCCTTTCGGCTTGAGTTCCAGCTCATGTGGCTGACTTTCATTACCAGTCAGTATCGCTTTGCCGTGGCGAACTTCAATTATCCCTTTTTCGCTGGCGATCCGGTTAATAAATTCTGCCACAGATAAGAATAATCCGGGAATTTTCAACAATTCTCGGTTCCAGCTCCATAGCTTTACTCCACTGGGCAATACGGTTGGACATGTTTATAGGATGATGCAATTTGGCGCAACTGATTTAAATTATTTTTATAAGCTGGATCTCCAGCAAAATTCAACGTTTGCCCTGGATCTTTTTTCAGATCATAAAGCTGCT
>JAKIUY010000023.1 GCA_021647315.1 Victivallaceae bacterium | reverse complement strand
GCATCTCCTACGGAGATTTTTATGCGCTTTTTTTAAGAGTTGAAGCTGGCGCTTCAAAAATACAATGCTAAATTAAATTTATCATATCATAGGAAAAAATCATTTACACAAAATTATGGACTCACCCGTTGTGCTGAAAATCAAACAAGGGGCTGATGTCAATAAGATTATGAGCACACTTAACGGTTGGAATGATATTACAGCATACACTAGTAATGATGAAAAAGAACTTTTATTGAAAGGCTCTGTTGAAAAAGTAAAACGCCAAATAGGTTTGTTTCGCATTCTACTGACAATCATTTCTGCAATTATTATGGCATTAATTCTTTACACTCTGACTTTAGATAAGATTCACAGTATTGCATTATTAAAACTCATAGGTGCTTCAAACTGGATTATTCTTAAATTAATTTTGCAGGAAGCATTTATTCTCGGAATATCGGGCTATTGTATTGCATACTTACTGGGAACAAAGATATTTCCTAAATTTCCAAGAAGAGTGATTCTTTCTGATAATGACCTTATAAATTTAGCAGTTATAGTCTGTTTTATTTCTGTTATCTCAAGTTTTCTGGGCATATGGAAAGCTCTTAAAGTAGAACCAAATGAAGCATTAAATTAGTACACTATGATGAAAAAATTAGATAAGATTGCAATTCAAACAGTTGGATTAAAAAAGATATACGGCAATGGCAATACAGAAGTTGTTGCAATGCATGATGCGACAATGACAGTTCACTATGGTGAGGTTGTTGCTCTATTAGGTCCCAGTGGTGCTGGTAAATCAACTTTTCTTACGGCTGTTGGACTAATCAATCCACCAACATCTGGTAGCATTTACATAGGTGGTCAGCTGATATTAAATGGTCAAAATCAAATGACAAATCTAAAAAAGTTCAGAAGAAAACATATTGGATTTGTCTTTCAGAAATCAAATCTTATTCCTTTTTTGACTGCCATTGAAAATGTTCAGATAGCTATGGAGATAAATGGCTATTCAAGGAAAAAGGCAACTAAGAGGGCTATGGAATTATTAGAAGAGTTGGGAATGGCAAATCGTTATGATAATTTTCCGGCAATGCTGTCTGGAGGGCAGCAACAACGGGTGGCAGTTTGTCGTGCATTGGCAAATAAACCATCTTTAATTCTTGCAGATGAACCTACTGCCGCTCTCGACAGCCATTTAGGACGGCAAGTAATGGAATTATTCAGAGATATTGCCCATAGACATGGCACCGCTGTTATGGTCGTTACTCATGACCACAGGGCACTGGATGTATTTGACTCTACCTATGAAATGGAAGATGGTGCAATAAAGCCAAAAAATGAACTTTAATTAACTTATTATCAAAAAACTATAATATGATTAATACCGTTTTGCGATCTAAAAGCTATTAAAGAGCTGCGCAGTTGAGCTTAAATAGGCGCAGTAAACTAGCTAAAAGAATGCACTTGTGTATAATCAGAGAGTGATGGGATATGTAAATATAAATTATACGCATAGTGTCGCTTCATCTAACGGCGAAACCGCTGGTGCTCATTCGCCGTAGGTGACCATAGCGTTCTGAAAGAAAAAAGCAACACGCAGATAATTGTATGAAATTGCCTCAATAAGAAAATTCAACAATTAATTAAAATGAGGTTAATTTGCCTTTGTCATTAAAGATCAGCTGCTGGGTCATAAAGCGGTTTATCCAGTAACGCCAGACATTGTTTTGGGTTGAGGAGGTCCGGTGTGGGGGGGGATAACCATATCCCACAAGCACGGCTGCTTTTGACAACCCCTTGGTTAAGGTGCCGGTTTTGATGCAATTTTTTTCTGCCGGAGTAAAATCTTTGGTCAGTTCTGCCAGATTCTTCTGTGTGAACAGACGGTCGGCAAACTGCATGACCGGTATCAGTGAAAATTTCTGCTGATAAATTATTCTGTACTGCTGGTTTGAGTCAGCCAGTTTAAAATATATCGCCTTTCTGCTCACTTTAACGTCGTGAACTTCTGTTCCGGCTGGTAGTCTTGCCCCGGTCTTGTAGCTGACACTGTAAATTTTCTCTGGATGTTGATACCAGAGATTTTGCGACAGGTATAATTTACCATTCAACTCTTTGGGCAGTGGACGTGCTCTGTGGCATGAGGTGAACATTAAACTGAAAACTGCCAGCAGAATGATCGAGAGTGTGATTTTAATCTTTTTCATTTTTTAACCTTTAAAGTTACCTACAGTGGCTGGCAGTTTTATTTCATCATTGAAAGTTTGAAGATGGTTACTACTTTGCGCCGGCGGGTATGATGGTCGATGACAAAAGTTATTGATCCGCTGCCGGGGTAGTACCAGACCTGGCGCCCGGTTTCGGCATCAAGTCTGGCGGGAATCTTCATGGTTGGCGCAGGCTTATAAATATTGATCCGTTTAGGTTTTCCCAGCAGGGCAAGTACCTGTTTTTCAGACATCTTTTCTTTTACTGCATCAAATGCCTTAGTTACTTTTGCCTGGTTTTTGCTGTCGAATGGTTTGCCTTCCAGGCTGTCAAGTTTACTGACACAGCCGGTTAGGGTGATTGAGAAGAGGAGTGCAATAACAGTTAATGATTTAAAATTCATTTTTTTCCCTTGATTTCTTTGATATGATTGACTTGTATATGAAACTTTATACATATACAGTACATCAAATAAATTTAAATTCAAAATTAACAGCTATAATTCCTAGAATATCTTAAAGCTAGTGAGCTAATAAAAGAGTTTTAGTACCAAAGTAGCAAAAATGACAAGACTTTGTGACTGACGGTCTAAGTAAAAGGAAAAGATAGATGATAGATTTGCACACTCATAGTACCGCTTCTGATGGAACCTTTACCCCGCGCCAAGTAGCTGGTCTGGCAGTTGAACATGGGTTGAAGGCGGTTGCTTTGACCGATCATGATACGGTGGATGGTATTACAGAATTTATGGCTGGAGCCACGGGAAACAATATCAGACTGATTCCCGGTGTTGAAATTTCAGCTATATTCAATAAACGGGAACTGCACATGGTGGGGCTGTTTGTTGATACAGAAAACCGCCAGCTGCTTGATTTACTTGCTCAGATAAGACGTGATCGTGAATATCGCAATTTGATAATCGTTCAACGAGTTTGTGACATGGGTTATGAAATATCTTATGATGAGGTGATGGCTGAAGCTGGTGGCGATGTTGTCGGGCGTCCACATTTTGCCGGAGTCTTGATGCGTAAATATGATTTTTCTTCGCGCCAGGCAGTATTCGATGCCTGCCTTAAACGCGGCACTAGAGGTTATGTGCCAAGGAAATTACCCCAGCCACAACAGGTGATTGAGGCGGTACATGCGGCCGGTGGTTGCGTCGTCTGGGGGCATCCGATATATCGTGATAAAGGCGAACGCTCTTTTATGCGTCGAGTATTGAAGGTGCTTGTTCCAGTCGGACTTGACGCCGTTGAAGCCTATTATTCAAGTTTTTCACCGGCTCAGGAAAGTATAGTAAAGGATTTGGCTGACGAATTCAATTTGGCTCTTTCCGGCGGTTCAGACTTTCATGGCGCAAATATTCCAGAGATTGAACTTGGTACTGGTTATGGTGAATTAAATGTCCCAGATGAATTGCTGAATGAACTGGAAAAGCGGGCAGGGGGGTGAGGAGAGACGGGGAATTCAATGTTCAATATTCAATGTACAATGGCGAGGAGAAGGGGATTTGAATGGGAAAATACTAATGAAAAGAAAATGTTTAAAATGCGATAAAGAATATACTATGCGTCAATATATGCGCTTGTTTTGTGCTAAATAAACGGGTTGAGGAGCCATTGATTGCTGTTGGCTTGACCTAGACCCATTACCCATTGCAACATTGCATTGCCGGAAGTTGCCATCAGAGCGACAGTCATCGTGTGGCTTCCAGCTTCCAGCTTGACTTGCTGGCGCTGGTTTACCGGGGCGCGATGGAAAGAGGGAGCCATACGGCCGCATTCACGGGCGAACATAAATTGATCATCAACCCATATCCAACAGCTTTCAGGGGTATTAAACATGATCATAATTTCGCTTGCTGCTTCCAGCTTGAAATCAAAACGCAACAGTAGTACCTGATCATTTTTTATCAGGCTAGTCGGCAGTTCCGCCATGTAATTTGTAAAAGAAATAGTATCATTATATTTTGCTTCAGGCGGAGTAGAGAACTGCATGTTGTTGTCAAGGTACTTGCTGTAGGCATATGCTATTTTTGCGTGAAACTTAATCGGATTATTAAACGATTTTACTGTTGATTCCGGCGGTGGGGTTTCATTGAGACGGTTTTTTAAAGAAATTACCATATCAGTAAATCCGTCAAGCGTGTCGGGATGGGTAATGCCGGTAATTTCCGGGTTGGTGACCAATTTTCTGCCGATAGGTTTCAACCATTTTTCTTCGATGGATTCAGGATTTATGATGCCCATAAATGCTCCGACCGTGGCGGTCGTACAATCCGCGTCACGACCACAGTTTACCGCAATACAGATTGATTTACTAAAATCACCTTGACCGAAAATCAATGCGACCAGAATAAAAGGTAGATTCATCATCACATCAGTAAAATTATCACTGGCGTAACTAGCCAGAATTTGATTGCGGACGTCCAGCCAGTTAGATGATGCTGTACTCCAGATTAGGGTAGCTTCAAGCGCCTTGCGTAGACGGGAAGTTGGCGGAATAACTTTTAAACCGACTTGGATACACTCTTCAATCGAATTGGAGATAAAAGCCTGACTTTCCATTGCCGCGAGGAACATTTCGGCATAAATACCGTCACCGGCATGATCGGTGCAAGCATCTTCATAGGCATATTTTGCTGCCAGTTCAGGATTGCCGGGTGCAAGATTGGCCCATAGTTCACTGCGTATCGCAGCGCCAAGCCCATCAATGAAATAGTTATCATGGCTACCGGAAAACGGCGGCATAATGCCATTACGCATATTTCTGATAGCTACACCATATTCATCCCACGGGAAATCAACATGTTCCAGCCAGGCCTTGGCGATAATTTGACGATCAATCACCGGCTTGGCCATTTTATCGAGAATGCAGGCCCATAATACCTGCAGGTCAAGGTCGTCATTTGGAATCATATCGTCCGGTATCGGATTATAAAAATTGAGGTTAAGCGGTCCAAGCACTCCTTCATAAGGTTGGCCGAGCGTGCCGCCGACAGCTTTTCCCAGCCAGCAGCCCATTATTTTTTCACGATAATCTGTATTCAAAGTTTCCATTCCTGTTGTGGGGTTAGTTTTATAAGTTTTGTTTCCAGGTTGTCTAATTTAAGCCGCAAACTGCCGCCTTTAAGACTTTTTATTTTGACTGACTCGAGTTTACCATTTTTGCGCTGGGCGGAGATAGTAAATGCACCCGGCAGGTAGATGTTTTTGAATGATACATTTTGCCAACTGTCAGGAATACCCTTGAATAGATAAATGGTATCGCCCTGCTGATGAACCAACATTTCAATAATCGCGGTAGCGCCCCCCATAGTGCCGTCAAGCTGCATGATTTCATTTGTTTCCCGAGGCTTCAACATATCAGCGCGACGGTGAGCGGTGAGTCCTTGAAACCTTGGTAGATAAACGGTTGCTAGTCCCTCGTTGACAAAGATATCTTTCCATAGATTCAACAGAATTGCCGGTGCCTCTTTGAAGCCTATGCGAGCCTGGATGATTGCCGCCCATGGATAACACCATTCGCTCCATTGCCCCATGCCGCGAAGAATCCAATGATCGATAGAATTATCAACTATTTTCTGCAGTTTAGGCGACGGATCAGGTAAAGTATCAAAAGGATAGATAGATGCCAGGTGAGAATGGTGACGGTGACATACATCCAGATCCTGTCCGGCCCAAATTGCGATATGAGGATTTTCTCGGTCTTCACTTAAACTATAATGAGGTAGACGTTTTTTTACTTCCATCCAGATGGTCTTAGGGGTTTCTTTTATAATATCCGACGCTTCAAGCAGGTAATCAGCTAACATGTGCATGCAGGCTAATTGATTTGACGGGTCACGACCGGAGCTTTGTTTGACGTAGCGTCCCTCTTTTTTTACTTTGAATGAACAACCGTATTCAGCTGAAATGCTGAGTGGAATTGACAAATTGCCGTTACGTTCTTCGAGGGTTTCTTCAAATATGCGCATAACACCTTTCATAAATGGTAAAGCACGTTTTTTTAGAAAATCTTCGTCCTGGGTATATTTGTAGTAGAGCCAGTATAGTTGAGCGGTCCAGCCTCCGCAGGCAAAATCCAGTACTGCGCCAACCTCAATACCGCCGCATTGCATCCCGCGGTCGTTAACTGCGTGAGTCAGCAACAAGCCGTCATCGATGCCAAACATATTTTTAGCGTTATCTCGCATGGTTTTCTGAAACGGTTTGGATTCGAGCATATCAAACAATGGTAGCAGATGGCCAAAATTTCCTGTGGCAAATGCCAGCGTATAGATCTGTTGAATATTAACATTGAAATGGTAGTCTCCGCTCCACGGTGTCTGTTGATATTCTTCCACCCACGGTCCCTGTAACCCGCAGGCTATCCCGTGCGGATGAGTCGCACCGGCAAATTTATATAGCGCAAATTTATAAAATCTGTTCAGAAATTCATCGGGAACCGATATTTCAGGTATCTGCTGCCAGTAGTTATTCCACCAGTATGAACTTTGTTTATTGATTGAATTGAAAACCGCTGTTTTTAGTATATTTTGAGCATTTGCGAGTGCCTGGACATTGTCTTCACCACGCTGTAAGGTTATTGCATAACCATAATCGTTTGGTGCGCATACGGCTGCCAATGCAGGATCTTCGGGAACATTCTGAACCTCGCCGCATAAACCAGGCAACGCGATTTTTTCCGGTTCAGTAAAAGCAACTTTTGTCAGTAAATCGCCAACATAATTCCAGGCGGAAATAAACTCGACATTATCAATGATTTTTTGCTCATCTTCAATCATTAATATATCTTGTTGAAAATCTAAACAGCAGCTTAATGATTTGTTATTATCACAATCAACTATAACGGTGCCAGAATTATAATCAAGGGCTATTTTTTGTGGTTTTATGCCGTCACATAAACTTAATTCAAATCTGCCGCAAGGCAGGCGGGTTGAGAGCCACCAGAATGAATCACTGCTGAACGGTAGCTTGTTGCGGATAAATTGACTGCGGATGGGGTTAACGTCAAAAGGGTCATAGGCTTCAACCAATTTTTTGTAATGCGGTCCGAGGTAGGATTCGCTGCAACGATGATCCCAATAGTCGGCACGGTTTACGGTAAGACAGATTTTATTCTGCCCCCAAATCAGTATCCCTAATTGTCCATTTCCTAATGGCATGCCGCAATGGGGGCGTGGTAACGGAAATTCCATTATAAATTCTTTCATTAATAAATCCTTATCAGGTGGCATCTGAAAGCAGATAATGTCGCTACGGACGCGGGTTTGCAAATAATATTTTTACTTCGCCTTTTTGCCTCGCTCAAACGTTCAAAAAAAGGCGAAATATTATGAGTAATGGTATAACAGATGTTTGTCTGGTTTGGTTATTCAAACCAAATCGGGCTTGACCAGGCAATATGATTGTCTTGTTGGGTTACTCTCACATACCAGTTGCTTATGGCGGAGTCATTAAACTTTAATTCAGTTTTGAATGCTTTACCTTCCGGTTCGAACATTTTGAAAAGATTGCCGTCTTTGAATATTTCCACTTTTTTAAGGAAATTTTCGCCGATGACATCAATAAGGAATTCTTTTGCATCTGTATTTTTAATGCAGCTGCCCATCAGTTGGTCGTTTGCTGTAAAGAGCAGGCGTATTCTGGCATTAGTCGTACCATAAACATTGCGTTGACGATATGCTGCAAAAATAGCATCTCTGGTGAGCTCTTTGGCATAGATAGCGGTAATGCCATTAACTCCGACATGTCCTTTATGATCGTCTGAATTGGCTCCAAAACCGTATTTATAGCCTGCGTTTAAAAAATGCTCTGCACATCGGTCTTTTCTGAATTGCTTGCACCATGCTCTGCCGTTTTCCAAGACTTGCTCTCTTTCGTAACTGCCATGATCAGAATATATTTCTATAACCGGTTCAAAGCGACTGTCAGTTGGATAATACCATTCATCATCAGAGAGACTACCACCATTATGAAAATGTGGAATGGTAATCAGGTCACAGTCTTTAATTAATTCCCATACTTTGCGGATGTCCGAAATTTTAACATTAGTTATCGCTTCGTATGACGGGAAGCCATTAAAAATAACTGCGGTATCGCCACGTGGACAGCGGAATTCAAGACCGGGGAAAACAATAAACTCGTTATTGATACTTTTGGCTTTTATATCTTCAAGCGTCTGTTCCCAATGCAGTTCCCCAATATGATTTGCCGGTTTGTCCCAAGGCTGATGATGGTCGGTTACCGCAAAAAAATCAAGCCCGGAGCGAAATCGCGCAAAGTCCATAAGATCGCCGGGCGTCATGTCCATTGCGGAACGCTGAAAACAATCATTAGAATAGCTCGAATGGGTATGGACATCACCCCAATAGATATTATTCCCCTCATAAACCTCATTCATGCATGCATTCGCTGTCAGGGGTGTTTTGTTTGAGATTACGTTGACATTTTTGTTTGCGAACTTGAGCGTTCCATGCCTGTTTATTTCGCATTGCGCATCCGCTTCAAAATCGGTTCCGGAAACTTTGGCAATATTCCAAAATCGGTCGTATGGAATAAGCATTGCTTGGTCTGGTTTCCTGATTAGCCTTAATCGCTTCAGTTCACGGGGCTCAATTTTGTATTCAAGCCTGATTATATGGTCAGGTACAGGGCGCGTATAGCCCTCATAATCTCTGCCATTGTCAGGCATGCCTTTGTCCTGCGAAGCAAAATACCGTACATCAATTCTGGCCCTGTAGCCCGGACGTGGAACAATGCTGCTTACTTTTGCGCCCGGGCCGAAACCGCCCGTGGTTTCACCCCAGTGCAACTCAACGGTATCGCCAGCTTTCAGACCGGACGATAAATCAAGCACGACCATACGTGCGGCTTCTCGGGACTGCCGGTGTTCTTTGCCAACAAAGTGTTTATGGTCAAGATCCCAAACTCGGGTGTTATATTCCACCCTGGGATTATTCACATAGGTTTCAATATAACCAGAAGACTCATTAACCTGTCGTGTTGGGCAGGAGGTTCCAAGCGTTGAACTGAAGTCAAAGATAATTCTGGAATCATGTTCGGTGTAAGCTTTGCCGATTACAAGCCTGATAATGAATTCATCGGAATCACCTGCTTGGATTATCTCTGGAGCTATTTCAGCTGATTTAAATATTTTTTCATCTGTCTTCATTATTCTTTATCCTGATTTATCTAATAGTAATAACATTAACCGAATATGGTGGTAATTCAATCCTACCACTGACAGATTTTTCAGTTACTAATTTTTTGTTAAGCGGAAAGGTTGCCGGCTTGATAACATCTTTACGGGTATAGGTTTTTATCTTGGCGGTTTCTGAATATTTATTGCCATCAATGGTTATTGAAAAATTGCCAATCATCGGAGTTTTATTTATCGCAAATATTTTAATTTCACCTGCCGCATTGACTGTCGCACGTGCATTTATTGCCGGCAGCTCTTGCCCAAGCATATAAGATGTTGTTTTGCTGGCATATATATCTGAATTTAAAAAAGTTTCGATTAACAAATCATAAACGGTTGCCATACCGCCGGTTTTTATAATATCACCATTGCTTTGATCCATATCATATAGCCCCATATAACCACCGAAAAGCACCCATAAGTTAGCGACTTTAACGGTACCTTTTTCGCTATAATTTATGATATTTAAAAAGGCATCTCCTGTTGTTAAGGCTGCAAGGTGACTACGTCCTATTATAGGTGAACACAGATTGCCCCATTCAGTTAAATAAAGCGGATCTTTAATAGAGCTTTTATCATATGCTTTTAACATTTTCCCTAGTCTGCTGTAACTGAATAGAAGCGAGCGCATCAGTACCCAATCCATTGGTTCGTTTTTATAAGAGATACTGACATAAGGATGCATGACCATAGCATCTCTTTGGGTCTTTTCCAAAACCGGCTTATTCCATGCTTTATCATTTGTTACCTTCACCATATTTGGTGCATAAGAGATATGTGGTGCTTGCTTCTTTAATGCTTTATATATTAGATTGCAACGGTTAATATATTCAGTCACATTTTTAGTAAACCCGCCAAGGTTTTGTTTAAGATACATTTCATTGCCTAATTCAATAAGCGCAATATCAATGCCGCTGGCTAATCTGTTGTTCAGTCTTGCAAGATGTCTTTTTATACTGTCGTCGCGTACATTAAAAACAAGAATAGATTTAATACTAAGCGCTTTCACCAGTTTAGCGTAGGCGTCAAATTCAAATTTCCGCCCTGATTTTTGCATTTTACGCCAAGCTTTAACGTATGATTTCCGTTGTTTAATATCGCTTGGAATAGCAAACATATCGCTTTGAAAATCATAATAATTTGCCACTGTTCCGCCAGGAAACCGGAGCAGTGGGACTTTTATCTTTTTTACTAATTTTATTATTTCAGGACTGTTCCATTGGTATTTATTAGGCCGTACCCCCATAAAATTAGCCCCAAGCCCCAATAATGAATTATTAAACTTTTTCTTTTGTTTAGTGTTGATCGAGATTCCAGCATTGAGCTGCTTGGGCAGCGGGAAAGTAAATACCGGATTTTGGTTAAATGGCTTTTTACTGAGTCTAATATTTTTAACGTAAAAAGTGCCAATATTATTCTGCATACCTACCTCAACAGTAAACGTTTTTGCCTTGACATTGGCCGGTATTTTTACTTTCAAATTTAACGGCATCCATTTATCAATAGTACCTTCATATAATTTTTTCCCCCGATAGATGTTTTTTTTGCCATTATTATAAATCACCTGTAGTTTAGCGGTATACCAGCTAAGTGCGCCCGGTTCAGCATCTTTGAGCTTTACATCCCCGATAAGGTAAAAGGTATCACTGCCAACTAGACTGCGGTTTAATTTAAAGGTTGCTTTGGAATATTTATCCGGTGCCCCCTTAAGAATCACCGTATCATTTTCGATTCGAGCATTATTCTTTAAACCTAATAAATCCTTTTTAAAATCTACTCTTTTTATAATGCTATCAGCTGTAGCTCTTTGACTGCCGATTAAAAATAGCGGCGAAAGAGTTAAAATTACTAAAATTGGTACTTTTATAATGTTTTTCATTTTTTCTATGTTTCCTTGTTTTGTATACCCAACTTTGACGCGTGATAAATGTGTCCACCGTTGGATTTTTATATAAATATGCAGGCTAAGCCCCTGTGTCCCAGCAAAGGAGCATTCAAAATCGTATTTCGTATAAGTTAATATACTTGTCTAGTTTTTATTATGAATTTTTGTTATGATAATATTCATTTTTGTTTTCAATATTGATCGGCTCCGATATCGTATATACCTGTTCTAGTTACTTGATCCATATCAAGAACAAGCCCAATATCATTTAAATCAGTTCCATTATTGATAGCAGGGGAATCTGATTTAATATGCAGATCCCATCTCATATTGACAAAAGGATCAATCAAATTGTGATTCAACACTGTTCTCCATATAGAGTTAGGTTCTATAGTTGTAACAGTTGAAATTTTATCAAAATCTATTACATTTAAATTACCATCTCGATACCTGAATGCGTGCATATCAGGAGAATTTGCATGATAATAGTTGAAGTCTGATTCAGCGATTGATCCATTATATCCCCAAATTTGAACGATTGCGGCCCAAGAGCCAGTTACTTCATTCGGATTTAGTGATAATATATTATTATACAAGTATAATTCACCATCGCATAATGTAAGACCACCACTTTCATTTTTAACTGTTATTACTCCGTTTTCATCTTTTGACGCAAAGGAATTATTTAATAAATATGTTTTATGCACTTGTGTCAATGGCAGATATAGTGGCTTGACTGAAACGGCAGAATAGTAGTTTTCCTGTGCAGTACAATTAATAAACCATGTTTCCGTGCTCCATGTTTTATATCCCTGTCCCTGAACATCTCCATTATGATGTGATGAACAATTTTCAAAAACAGTTACACCTTTACTTGTGCCTATGTCAAACCCATCACCGGTATTGTCTTTAGCAATACAGTTATAGAAATAGATATTTTCTGAATCATACGTACTGTCACGCTCTGTTCTGCCGCCAAAACCATCAACCCAGGTGCCGCTGCCTATCAGTCCGTTACCGGAGGCATTTACAGAATTTAGCGTTATATTTTTAACTGGATTAAAGAAAAAGAAACCTTGATGTTTAAATCCGGTAATGGAAATACTATTAAAATAGCAATCAGTTACACCTGGACTAATATCATATGATTCATTTAATAGTATTCCTTTGTCTCCAATGCCATTCATTCCATCGATTTCCAGCCACCTGACAAGTAAATTATTAGCACCGTTATAAATTTTTATTCCCTCATTGTCATGAGTAAGTTCAATTCTGAAACTTTGTAAACAAATATATGAAGCTGTGCCTGAAAAATAAAATCCGCCCCATGATTTAAGCAATGGTTTTTCTCCGTTCAAACCTTTTATCTCAATCCAGTTGTCTGCGGTTCCAGAGCAGCTAATAGTAACCTGTTTATAAGGTGTTGCTGTTTTTACAACAGAAAGAATAGAGCCGGGCGATAAGCTATCAACAGCATGCTGCAGCGTTTCCCATGGATTACTGCTGCTTCCTGCATTGGAGTCATTGCCAATTTCGTTGTTGACATAATAATATGTTTTTGTTGCTGTATGGTTAACCGTCGGTGACTGTGGGATAGTTGGCTTTATTGGAAGCGCAATAACCACTTGCAACGTAAGAATTAGAATAACTATCATCATTAATAATTTTTTCATTTGAAACCCTCCTGGATTTACAGCTTTATTTTAATCTAATAGGAAATTATCGCGCTACGTGTAGGTATTTCCTAGTCCTTTGCTGCATCATGGCGACACTCGTAAAGGGCAAGGTGAAAATCTTAATCCCCATGGGGATTATTTATCTATACACCTGGAATTCGTGGTTTATCTATTTAACGTTTCAAAATATTTTTTCCAGATAGCCTCGCCTTCTGGGCCACTATTAACCGTATATTCCCTGATATTGATCAATTTGGCGTGACCATCGGAAAAAGATGTCGGAATAAAATCATTATGCCATTCACCAAATATCCTGTTGGTATTTGGGTTATAAGTTCCAGCCATATAGCGTTGGTCTTTAATCGCAAAAACTATTCCATTAGTGCTAGGGGCATAACCACCACAGAGAAATTCTACTGTCGCTGAAGCCTGTTTAATCCTGCTACGCTTCATGCCTGCAAGTCCAGTGTGGGGGTTCGCCCCTCCTGCACCCCATGTTGTTTCTCCATTTATTTGGTAAGGGTTTGCATATCTCTGCCGATTGGCAGCCGTGTAATTTACATTCTTAGGACATTTATTGGCAAAAACCGATGGCGCTATGCTGCCGTCGGGATTCTTACACCCTTTCATATAGCCGTTCGTAATCAATAGTATTGTCCAACTTCGGGTTGGGGACCATGCTTCTCCAGGGGAAGGATAATAGCCATCATTATCTGATGTGTACATATTCAACCCTAAACTAATCTGTTTTTCGTTATTCAGACATGATATTTGATTTGCCTTCTCCCGAGCCTGGTTCAGTGCCGGTAATAACATTGCTGCAAGGATGGCAATAATAGCTATTACTACCAATAGCTCTATGAGTGTGAATTCCCTCATACGGGCAGTTGTTGTTTTAGTTGATTTCATGTTGAAATCTCCTATGTTTGGGGTTGTTGTTTTGCTTGATTTCATGTTGAAATCTCCTATGTTTGGGGTTGTTGTTTTGGTTGTTGATAATGTTAAAACTTTCATTTTTTCATGCTCCTTTGTTCATGATTTAGTAGTGCAACGATATTGATGTTTTTTAGCTTTCCTTTAGTAAATTGTATTTAGCTGCGAATGCGCTAATCTAAAACTATTTTTTATCCATTAGCGCATTTGCGGCTAACGTTTTTTGTTTTTATTAGCACTGAGCCGGCTTTGTTCATTCAGGCACTGTCCCGTTTTTTAAAAAATGTTGGAAACATGATTTCATCCATAAGCAATTCTCCTTTATTTATCATTTTTATCATTAAGTCAATGGCAGTTTTTACATAAGCTTGTTTATCAAAACCAATTGTTGTCAGTGACGGACTGCAATATTTGCTATAGTCAGTATCATTGTAGCCAATTACACTAACCTCATTTGGTACTTTAACGCCTGCATCGAATAGCCCTTTAAGCAACGCTGTAGCTAACGTGTCATTTTCAGTTAAAATAACTTCCGGGTTATTATCCAGACTCTTGAATTTAAGTCCGAAATTATAGACCAATTCCTGACTGTTATGGCATTCAGTAAATTCTAAATCCAGTCCATATTCAGCAAAAGCTTCTTTTACTGCTTTAAGTTTTGGACGACTGAAATTTGTCACTTGATCGCCAATAAAAACACTGTTCTTAATCCCTTTTGCAACAAGGTATTCTGCGGTTTCAAGGAAGCCGCTTTTATAATCTTCGCCAATATAGGCTAAACCCATAATTTGATTTGACAGCGCAATGGTCGGTATGTTATTTTTTATAATGAATGGAGCTTTGTTTAAATTACCTTCAAAATAAAGAATACCATCACACCGCCCACCAAGTAGCAGGTCAATCGCTTCATTTGCCCGTTTGTGTTCCCAGTTTGTTACATAAATCTGAATATTATAACCATGCTGCTCAGCCTCTTCCATCAATAAACTGGTCATTTCTCCATAAAATGGCGTATGAATTTCGCCTATTACCATTCCTAGGACATGCGTGTGCCCGTTTTTTAAAACCTGAGCCGCATGTGAAGGACGATACCCCATGCGCTTGGCTACCGCTAATATATGTTCCCGTTTGTTCGGTGATACTTTTGCCGTGCTATTGTTATTTTTCAGGGCAGCAGATACCGACGAAATAGAATTTCCGGTATATCGTGCAATATCTGATAAAGTAACTGCCATCTCTTGTTCATCCTTAAATCTTTAAATAGAATTTATGTTTAAATGTAACGTTGCATTTATTTTATAAAAAATATTAAATGTAACGTTGCATTTATTTAGAGTATACAGTATATTTGATATAAAGTCAATAGATAAAAGTAAATTATTTGCAAAAAACTGAAAAATAGGATTATTATATGTTTACGAAATTAAATATTAGAGATTGCCATGAACCAATCACTCATGTCAACTCAGAATATTTTTCAGCTAAATTAAAATTTCTGCCACCTGAGATTGATAATGAAAAAATTGCAAACATTCACTTTACTAAGCATTATAGAGTAGCCAATGCCGAGATCGGCGGTATTCCGGGAGAGATTTATGGCAGTAGCGCAACTACAGGTGGCATAGAATATAGGAAAGAGTTATTTGTCAGTCATGATAACAGATATATTTTCAGCCGGGTAAAACTGACCAATCATCGCGAACAGGACATTTTTCTGAATAAGCTTTATCCGTTAGCGCTGCTGGGCAAAGCGTCGCTGATAGTAGCTGAGGAGGGGTTGAAAGATTGGCGTTTTGTCAAAACCTGCCGACAGAAAACAGATGTTCCCGGTGCTTTTAGCTTTATGAAAAAAGATGCAAATTTTATGGATGCTGCTATCGAAGGCGATAAAATTAAAGCCGGTGGCGGGGTTACCGGTAATAATGAAGATTTTCTCAATCTGGAAACCATAAAAGCAGAACCATTTTTTTATATTAAAAATATAAATTATGCCGGCAAACCCGGTATTTTCTTCGGGATCCTGGGGCAGGTAGAGCATCTGACAAGTTTTTTGATAACCCCGGATAGTGCCATGGAACATGACTCCATCATCTGTGAATGTGAATTTGATGGTGTAACTGTAAGTAAAGGAGAAAGCCGAGCGACTCATTGGGTTATGATTACTGCTGTAGATAACGAGACGATGATCCGAGAGGAGTTCTCGGCAATTTTCAGTAAAGAGTTTGCGATTGCGAAACCAACAAAGCACCCGCTTACGGTATTTTGTACTTGGCAGTTCTACGGGTTTGATTTTTGTCCGGCGGACTTAGATGAAAATCTTGAGGCTCTCAAAGCCAAGCCAATCCCGATTGATGTTATTCAACTTGATAACGGCTGGATAGACAAACTTGGTGACTGGAATGCTAATCAGCGTTTTCCCGAAGGAATGGAGCTAATCGCCGCAAAAATAAAAGCTGCTGGATATACTCCAGGTATCTGGACTTGTCCGACAATGATTATGGAAAGCTCAAAGATGGCACAGCAGCACCCGGAACTTATCGCACGCGATAAGGAGGGTAATAGAATGAAGTTTAACTACTCTGAGGGCGGAACCTATACCGTTGATCCTACTGTACCGGTTTTTCGGGAATACATTATAGAGCTTTACCGAAAACTTAAAAGTTGGGGATTTACCTATCACAAACTAGACTTTCTGCGTTCCATTGTCTTAGATGAAAATATCCGGTTTCATGATCCTAAAATTAACAGAGCTCAGGCATTCAGACTTGCCTGCGAAATCATCCACGAAGCGATTGGCGACGACTGTTATTTTCTGGCCTGTGGAGGCATCAATGATGGTGCCAGTGCCGGTCTGGCTGATGCCTTCAGGACGGGTAATGATATGTTCGGTTTTTGGGTGCCGCCAGATGGCGAAAGGTGGAAAGGAACTTTAATAAAAATCAAACAGACTACTATCAGAAATTATACCAATCTATTCTGGAAAACTGATCCGGATGCCGCGACTATAAGGCGCAGAACAGAGCTATTCAGACCGGGGGTTGTGCGTGATGATTTAAGCCTGGGGTTATTTACTGATGAAGAGGCTTTTACGGTAATTCTCAACCAGTATCTGAATGGCGGAAATATCTGTGTCTGTGAACGGTTTGCTGATTTTGATGAAGACCGAAGAGCTTTGTATCGTCACATGATACCGTCCATTGATACATTCGCAAAAATATTTGATTACAGTTGCGATATCTGCCCCAACTATTTCCTGACTGAAATTACTCCGGTGGCTGATGATTTTGACAAATGGTGGACACTGGCCGTTGGCAACTGGCATGAACAGCAGACGCAAAAGCTAATTGATTTAGCTAAATTTGATTTCCCGGATTATGTAAAAGAATTTGCCGTTTTTGATTTTAAAACTCAGCAATTTCTTGGTATCAAAAAACGTGATGAACAGTTTGAATTAGCTATTCAACCTCATGGCATGGAACTTATCAGACTGGCTCCCTGGGATAATTCATCACCAGTGATTCTAGGTACTGATCTGCATTTTTCCGGTGGCGGAGTAGAAATTAAGAATATAGATATCACCGCAACCGCTATTTTCGGCCAGCTGGAGACAAAATGGAATTATCCAGTGAAGATAACAGCCGCATTTCCCGGTAAGAAAATTGCAATTGTCTCAGCCACCGTTTTCCCCTCGGCTACGATGACATTTTTTTTTAAGAATAATCAGTAATCGTAATTACGCGTTTACTAAATATTACTTGTAAAATCTTGATATTTCCGGGATAATCGAACACCGTGGCGACACAGTAGAATCTTATTTGCAGGCCGCAAAGCGGGTTAGTTCAGACGAATGTCCGTTTAGATTTGTAATATTTTGCCGTATGTTTATATTATTTAATAAGATTTAATAAGATTTAATAAGATTTAATAAGATTTGATACCATTTGATAAAATAAAGGGGATATTTATGCTGGCAAAAACCTTTTCTGCCGCAGTGATTGGAGTTGATGCTTATACGGTTGAAGTTGAAGTGAATGCTACCGGTGTCGGCGAAGTTGATTTTGTTTCGATTGTCGGACTGCCGGATGCTGCTGTTCGGGAAAGTAAGGAACGGGTGCGTTCAGCACTGGGTAGCTCTGCATTCTTTCCCCCTGAAGGTGCTACAATTGTTAATTTGGCTCCGGCTGATATAAAAAAAGAGGGGGCGTCGTTTGATCTGCCGATTGCACTGGGCATGTTGGCTGCCACCCGGCATATTGACCGGGATAAGCTTGCCAGGACAGCGATATTGGGCGAATTGGCACTCGACGGTTCAGTGCGTCCGGTCAAAGGTGCTCTGCCGATCGCAGTTCATCTCGCCCGTGAATCGCACCTTGAGGCGTTGTTGGTGCCATGGCAAAACGCTGAAGAGGCGGCTTTGGCAGCTGGAAACTTTCCCGTTTATCCGATTCGTAATCTCTATGAAGCTGTCAGTTTTTTTACTAACGGAGATGTTGCGCCTTATGTCGCCGACCTTAAATCATACCTGAAACATAAAACCGGTTATGAACCTGACTTTTCTGAAGTAAAAGGACAGACGATGGCGCGACGGGCGATGATGATTGCCGCGGCCGGTTCGCACAATGCATTGATGACCGGCCCCCCAGGAACCGGGAAAAGTATGATCGCCAGGCGCTTGCCGGGTATTCTGCCCCCGATGAATCTGGAAGAGACCTTGGAGACCAGTAAAATTCACAGTGTGCTGGGAATGCTCTCTTCGGGGATGCCGTTGATGAATGAACGCCCATTTCGTTCGCCGCATCATACGATCAGTGATGTCGGTCTGGTCGGTGGTGGTAAAAATCCTACACCGGGTGAAATCAGTCTGGCTCATAATGGTGTTCTATTCCTCGATGAATTGCCGGAATTTAAACGTAATGTTCTGGAGGTAATGCGACAGCCAATGGAAGATGGTATTGTTCATGTATCACGCGCTGCCGGCAGTTTCTCTTTTGCGGCTCGTTTTATGTTGATTGCCGCGATGAATCCATGCCCTTGCGGCATGATGGATGCACGCCATGGCTGTACCTGCAAACCTAATGAAGTAAAACGTTATCGCGGTAAAATATCGGGTCCGCTGCTTGATCGGATTGACCTGCATGTTGAAGTACTGCATTTGAGTGATGAGCAATTGATGAACGCGCCCAGTGGCGAGAGCAGTGTTTCGATGCGGGCTAAAGTAATTAGAGCCCGTAATGTTCAGTCGGAACGTTTCAAAGGTACCGGTATCTTCAGTAATGCGGCCATGACAAGTCGTCATCTGTACCAATTCTGTGTATTGGGACGTAGTGAACAGACCATGCTTCGGCATGCGATAAATAAATTCAATCTCAGTCCACGAGCTTACGACCGAATATTGAAAGTTTCCCGGACAATTGCTGACTTAAAAGGTTTAGCGCAAATTGATTATGACAGTCTGCTCGAAGCGGTAAATTATCGCAACTTCGACCGCAAAGAATGGTGATGAATTAAAGATCATGTCTACACGTCGTTGCTTTAGACTAGGAGTACTCGCATTGGACTTTTGATTACACGAGCGTAGCGACAAAATGCAATAATCACCTCTACTAATTATCTTTTGTTAGAATTTATCAATATAATATTTTTATTATATAACGTTTGACTTATTTATATGGTTGGTTATATTTATAGTAATCAGTTTGCTAAACACTGTTTTGACATTATAATTTTATAGAACATATTAATCAGGACAGCCGGCTGGATAAAAGTTCAGCTGACTATCGCAGAGGATATTTATGCAGGAAAAACCAAGTGGATTTATTGTTGGTATAGTCGAGACCTTTCTCACCGGACCGTTATCTATTATTGTGGTGATTGCGGCGATAATCCTGGGCTTATTGGCAGTTTTTGCGACACCTCGCGAAGAGGAACCGCAGATTGTGGTGCCGATGGCTGATGTCTATGTTGAATTTCCCGGACACTCTCCGACTGAAGTTGAACAGCTGGTTACCGTGCCGCTGGAAAAGCTTTTATGGCAGATTGACGGGGTTGAGCATGTCTATTCAATCAGTCGGCGTGACCGTTCAATTGTCACGGTAAGGTTTTATGTTGGTGAGCAGCGTGAACAGTCACTGATAAAACTGCGGGATAAAATATCTGCCCATATTGATCAAGTTCCGCCTGGGGTGCGTGGCTGGGTCGTTAAATCGGTTGAGATTGATGATGTGCCAATTGTTACTTTAACTCTTGCTTCCGCTGACAGCAGCAGTTATGAACTGCACCGGTTGGCCGAGGAGATGAAAACACGCCTGGAAAGTGTCCGCGATATTTCAAAAACGGAGATTCTCGGTGGTTATAAGCGTCAGATAAGGATTGAACCGAATATTGAAAGTATGGCGGGACGTAATATCACGCTGGCTGATCTGAATGCGGCCTTACAGCGCAATAACAGTTCAATCACAGCGGGTAAAATCAGTGGTGGCGATCAGACTAAACTACTTATTACCGGGCCGTTGCTGACTAGTGCTGAAGATATCAGACGCACGGTGGTTGGTAGTAAAGATGGACGATATGTTCGAGTTGAAGATATTGCTGAAGTGATTGACGGTCCGGCGGAACCGAAAAATTATGTTACGATGAGCTTTGGGCCGGCGGCTGATAACGCGGAAGTTTCAGCTGGTAAACGGTTGAATGCGGTGACGATGACCTTCAGTAAAAAACGTGGTACTAATGCCGTTGCAGTGGCACAGAATATCATTGCAAAGGCTGAAAGTCTCCGGCAGAAACTATTACCTGCCGGAGTTATCATGACGGTTACCCGCAACTATGGTAAGACTGCTGATGCCAAAGTAAATGACTTGATTAACAGTATGGTTTTTGCGATTTTGAGCGTAGTTGCTTTGATTACTTTTACTATGGGGTGGCGTGAAGGGGCGGTGGTCGGTCTGGCGGTGCCTGTCAGTTTCGCCCTGGCACTGTTTGTTAATTATATTGCCGGTTACACCATCAACCGGGTGACGCTGTTTGCCCTGATTCTCAGCCTCGGACTGGTGGTTGATGATCCGATAACCAATGTTGATAATATCCAGCGTCATATTAAGATGGGTAAATTCCCACCGTTTTTAGCGACACTTATCGCGGTTAAAGAGGTTCTGCCGCCGGTAATTCTGTCCACCCTGGCGATTATTATCTCATTTACGCCGATGTTTTTTATTAGCGGTATGATGGGGCCGTATATGGGGCCAATGGCGATTATGGTGCCGTTGACTGTAAGTTTTTCAACCTTCTGTGCTCTGACCTTTGTTCCCTGGCTCTCTTATAAATTATTGAAAGGTTATGCCGATAAAGAGCATGTCGGTGAGCTTAAAACGATTGATCCTACAGCCGGGTGGATAGGGCGTGCTTACAGTAGCGTCATGCGTCCGTTTTTAGTCAGGCGTAATGCGTTTATACTGTTGGGTGTGGTATTGTTGCTGCTGTTGGGATCAGGTGGGTTGATGTTGCTTGAAGTGCCGCTGAAAATGTTACCGTTTGATAACAAGGATGAATTACAGGTGGTGCTGGATATGCCGGAAGGCACGACGTTGGAAGAGACCGAAGCGGTGACTGGTGAGCTTGCGGATTATCTAACCAAGTTAAATGAGGTAACAGATGTAGAAACTTATACAGGAATAAACGCACCGATAGATTTTAACGGTTTAGTGAGGCATTACGGTTTCCGGCGCAATGAAAATAATGCTGACATCCGCATAAATTTGGTTGGTAAAGCGCGACGGAGCCAGAAAAGTCATGCTATTGCCTTGCGGATTCGTAAAGATTTAACGAAGATTGCTGAAAAATATAATGCGGTGTTAAGTATCGTCGAAGTGCCGCCGGGGCCGCCGGTGTTATCGACGATTACGGTTGAGGTTACTGGTGATGAAGATCTTGGCTATGATAAGTTGATTCAAGGAGCCGGAGTGCTTAAAGAGCGTTTACGAAGTGAGGATAGTAAACATATTGTTCAGATTGATGATATGTCTGAATATCCACACGATAAGATTACCTTTACCGTCAATCGCGATAAAGCGTCATTGCATGGATTAACCGTGAATGAAATCACTGACACCTTAAAAAATGCGGTGAACGGCACCATATCAGGGATCGCCCATATTGAAAAAGAGCGTCAGCCGGTATTGATTAACAGTCAGTTGGCATTGAAGGATCGTTCTGATGTTGAACGTCTGGGGCAGATCTGGCTGAAGAGTACCAATGGTAAAATGGTCCAACTCGCGGAGCTCGGTTCATTTGTCAGCCAAATCGAGGAACAGCCGATTTATCACAAAAACCTTAAGCGGGTGGTTTTTGTTACAGCAGAATGTGTGGGACGGGCGCCGGGCGAGATTATTCTCAGTATGATATTTTCCCGGCTGCGTAAAGAGCCATTACCCAGGGGAATCTATGCTGAATGGGCAGGTGAGGGGGAGTGGGAGATTACCTTGCGGGTCTTTCGTGATCTCGGGATTGCTTTTGGGATAGCCATGCTTGGCATTTATCTGTTGATGACGGTGCAGATGCGCAGTTTCTTTATGCCGTCAATTGTCATGTTAGCTATTCCTTTGACCATTATCGGTATTGCGCCGGGATTTTATCTGTTGAATTTGGTTGGGGGCAAGGATGTCAGCGGTTATGCTGATCCGGTATTTTTTACCGCAACCGGCATGATTGGGATGATTGCGCTCGGTGGCATTGTCATCCGCAACAGTATTGTGTTGATTGAATTTATTCAGGATTCACTGCGTGATGGCAAAGATATCAAAGAGGCAATTCTTCAGAGTGGGGCAGTGCGTTTCCGGCCAATTGTTTTGACTGCTCTGACAACGATGATCGGCGCCTGGCCGATAACTCTTGATCCAGTCTTCTCCGGTCTGGCCTGGGCCTTGATTTTTGGTCTGTTCGCCAGTACCGTTTTTACCCTGATCGTGATTCCGGCAGTTTACATGTTATTCGGTCCACGAAGCGTAGAGACGGTGAAACGGTGAAACGGTGAACAGGCAGGCGGGACGCCTGCGGTCCCAGGAAACGTGGAAATGAACGTCCAACGTTGAATTAAATAACGTAGGTGCGAATAATTATTCGCCCGATGGCAACGCCACCACATTTGTCACATGGGGCCCATAAGTCCCATGGTTTTTAATAAATAACAACAAAACAGGATAATATAAAATGAAAAACAGAAAAAAGATTATAATTGGCGTGCTTGGTGGTATTGTTTTATTGGTTTTGATTGCCTGGCAGAGCGGACTGTTTTCCGGGAATAAAATAGTACCGGGAAGAGTTGTCGGTGCAGATGATCTGCTTAAAGATAATGAAAAATTATTTACGGTAAAAGAGACGGCCATGCCTGTTATCTATAAGGCGGTTGGAACAGTCCACAGTCGTGATTCAGTCGATTTGGCGGCGAGGATTATTGCGAGAATTACTGAAGTTAAATTCAGGGAAGGGGATCGGGTTAAGAAAGGTGATGTGCTGATCAGGTTGGATAATACTGAATACCTGGCTGCAACCGCGCAGGCGAAGGAACAGGTTAAGGCTGCCCAGGCATCGCTTCAAGCAGCCGGCGAGAATGTCAAAAGCAATCAGGCGATATTGGAATTTGCGAAGTCTGAAAATGAACGTAATCTGAAGTTATTCAAAGAGAAAATTATTGCGAAAAAGCAGGCTGAATTAACTGCTGCCAACTATAATCAGGCACTTGCGACCTGGAACCAGGCAATTCAAGCGCAAAGTGCCGCCAGTGCTAGATTGGCGGCGGCTAAACAGGAGCTGTGGAAAATTGAGACGATTCTCGCTTATGCTACCATAAAAAGTCCAATAGGCGGGGTGATGAATGAACGCCTGGTTGAACCTGGAGATTTAGCTAATCCCGGGAAAATTTTGCTGAAAATATTTAATCCAACCAGATTACAACTGGAGGTGCCGGTGCGTGAAGGTTTGGTCAAAAAGATCAAAATCGGCGATAAAGTACCGTTTTATGTCGGTGCCTTGCAACAGAATTTTATCGGTCAGATTAAAGAAATTATTCCTTCTGTCGACCCGGGCAGCCGTACTTTTCTGGTTAAAATTATCATCAGCAACAGTGGACAGCTGGTGCCGGGGATGTTTGGCACGCTTTATCTGCCGTTGGGAGAAAAACCGGCACTGTTGGTGCCGAAACAGGCGATAACCGCGATTGGACAGATTGAAACGGTTGAAGTAGTAAAAAATAATCGGTTACAACGCTCCTTTATTCGTACCGTACCATGCAATAATCCAGCCATGCGACAGGTCATTTCAGGTCTCACCAACGGCCAGCAGATTTTAATAAAATAATAGGACTGATAGGAATCCCCAAGCCCCAAGTATCAAAAAAAAGCCTCCGGATTAACGGAGGCTTTTGCATTTAATAATTGGTGATTCTCACCTATTTTTCTACCGGTACTACGATACCGCGCATGATAATGTTCTGACAGAAGACGAACACTAAGAAGGTCGGCATCGCCGCAATCAGCAGTGAGGCAAAAATAATGCCCGGATTACTGCGCATCTGCAACTGGTAGAGCCATGGCATCAAGGTCCACATTTTCTGATCCTGACAGAGCAGTAACGCCATCATAAAGTTAGAGTAGGCGAACTGGAATGTCTGTAGAGCGATAACCGCGAGAATCGGTTTTGACAGGCTCATCGTAATCTGAAAGAACAGGCGGAATTCGCTGGCACCATCAATCTGAGCACTTTCATAGAGTTCCTGTGGCAGTGAGTCAAAGAAACCTTTCAACAGGAAGATTAAATAGCCGTTAGCCAGTCCCGGCAGAATCAGGGCGGCATAGGTATTCAGCAGACCAAATTCACGCAGGAGCAGGAAGTTCGGGATCTGGGTAACCATTGGCGGGAATGCCATGGTCAGCATCAGGAACATCAGAATTTTATAAGTTGATGGTGGCTTGAAACGACTCAGTGCGTAAGCTGCCAGCGGGTTGACGATCAAGGCCGCCAAAATTGCCAGTCCGCAATAGAGGAAAGTATTGAATACCCCACGTCCGTGGAGCAGAATATAGTCAGAAACCGCAATGAAGTTACGTTTAACGAATTCCCAGCGCAACGCTCCTTTATGAAGTTTAATGTATTCATAGTGGTATTGTTGCTGTGGGGGGAAGATATAGTCCCAGCCTTTATATGAACTGTTCATTTTTTTATTCAGTTCAGTGATGGTTACATATTTTTTCTTCAGGTAATCTCTGAAATCATTTTCGGCACTGTTGATATAGAGTGATTCAACCGGTACTTTATAGGTTTTCTGGGTGATAGGATCATACCAGCCACTAATGAATGTCGCCCAGTCAACCATGGCTTTACCGGAAAATTTGATTTGGGTAATCAATGGAATTTCGTTGTGAAATTTATATTTTGTACCATAAAGTTTATTTAAGTCAGCAATTTTAGAGTATTTTGCTTTCAGAAAATGTTGGTAATTGCCGAGCTCTTTTTTGTCAACTCTAATCCAGAGCATATTAAGGATAGTTCTGACATAATCTTCCCAGTCGCTGCGTTCAAGGTCAGTATACTCTTTTCCCGTTGGATAACGGCGCGGAAAGGTAATCTCATCCCAGCTCTTATAGTTACTTTTATGGTCTTTGTTATAGGTTTCTATATATTTAGTGTATTGAGCCCGTAAGAAAACGGTTTTATAAAAACCTTCAGGTGAAAAGTAGAAGCGCATTGGCAATGGCTGTTCTGATTTGAACTTCCAGTAGAGCTTATCCTGTTCATTTTGGTTATTAGGCATATCACGACGGGTGAGGTAGAATGCTTTACGTTGTGAAAAATCACTCCAGGCTATGTATTCAGTGCCAAGCGCATCGTTCATCGTATTGATGTCACTATTATATTTATCATAAAGACTCTGTTTGAATTTGCGTAGGTTTACCGGTTGTGACATTTTTGACACTGGAGTTTCAGTGAATCCCAGACCGTAGTAAAAGAACGGATAATCTTTGCTTTTAATAAAATCAACCCATTCCCCAGTCAGAATTTTATTGTCATCTTCAGGTAACTGTAACTGTTTAAAGTCACCGTTATTGATGTCGTAGGTTGACTGAACTGCTTGACCTAATTCATTGAAAAGCCCCTGGATTGTTTTTTGATAGAGCATTTTGTCTTCGGTTAGAAATGCTGGAATAATGCTGGTCTCCGAAACATCCACTGCACTTTTTGAGCTACCGGCGATCATTAGCATAAACGGATAGACCATGGTGATACCACCGAGGATAAGTAATATCGTTATAGACCAGATTAAAGCCTGTACTTTAATATGTCTTCTGCCGATTGTTGAAATAATACCCATTTTTAAATCCTTTATATTATATTTTTAATATTTAAGTTAGCTATATTTGTTAAGATTAACATCTTAACTTTTACATTTGAACGTTAAATAGCTAGAAAAACTAACTGAAAACTACCCATAATGGGTATATTATTTTTTACCCGTAGTTTTGAACTCAACCTTAGACAGTATCTGTAACTGATAAGCGGTAAACCCGATCAGCATAAAGCCTAGTGTCCAGGCCATCGCGGTTGCCGGTCCAAATTGAAGATAGGTAAATGCCTTGTACCAAATATGCAGCCCCGCAGTTTCAGTATTAGCTCCCCCTCCAGTCATCACCAGGATCATTCCGGTTGAACGGATCCATGAACCGATAAATACACCGACAAAGTTGATGATAACCAGTGCTTTCAAGGTTGGGAAAACAACGAAAAGAATTTTATCAATAAAAGTCGCGCCGTCAAGGTCAGCGGCTTCGTAGTAATCTTCAGGAATACCTTTCAGTGCCGCGAGATAGATCAGACAACCCGGTCCCATGCCTGCCCAGACCATCGGCATGATACATGATAACATTGCGGTATTTTTATCCTGTAACCAACGATATGGTTCAGGCGTAAAGGCGAACATCCGCCCGCCCATCAATTTCATTGATTCCATAAAGGTTTCGTTGGCTTGGAACAGGATAGGATTTGCCAAACTGGCAATGGTCACGAACAGCATCAGTCCTGCTAGGACAAAGAATGCGCTGGCCAGCCACATTTCGTAGAAACGCAGTCGGTTGGCAAATGCCAAGCATATTAGTAGCAGGGCTAAGCCAATCGCGATAAAACCAATTGCCGGAACATTAAGGATAAGTTTATTGAGCATGCCAGTTTCTGAAGGCTCGTAGAACTGTTTCCATAGTACCATGGTTACCAAGCCAGTAATAACTGCTGGAAGATAAAAGACTGTTCTGAAAAAGATTTTACCTTTAGGCACTTCCTGGAGGAAGATCGCCAGGATAATCGGCGGTAGGAAAGTCATACACATGGTGAGGAAGCTGTAACGCAGGGCGTCATAGACCGAACGCCACCAAACGCTGTCAACCAGTAGATTTCCGAAGTTATCAACACCGACAAAGATTGAGTTGCCTAGGATTTTATAATCGAAAAATGCCATATATGAACCACGGGCCAATGGGATATAGCGCCAAGTGAAAATAGACAGAGCTGCCGGAATCAAAATGATATAGGCCCATTTATGTTTTTTGAATGCCCAGCTTGCCCCTTTTGAGCCATCAGCTTCTGGTGGCGTGAAGATACGGAATATTTTTCTGAAAACAAAGAAGAAGCCAAGACCAATCATTGCCAGACCAAGAATTGCCAGCACCCGACGCTTGGTTTTTTCCTGTGGCGTGATGGTTCCAATCATAATCTCTTTAGCCCGGTCGTTTGAAGCATAGAGAATATTTTTCAGTATTTCGTAACGTTCTTTGCTCATCTCACCCAATTTATATGGTTTGGGTTGCCCGTCAGCCAATTTTTCCCGTGGCAGTTGATCTTTACGCTCAAGCTCCTGAGCTTCCTGAAGCGGTTTGGTCATTAATTCATAGGCAAAGTTACTGTTTTTACCATAAGGTTCAGGTTTACCGGTATCAATAGAAATTTTAAAGGCTTCAGCCCAGCCTTTGGGGGTTAATTTAATGATATCGTCATAACCGAACATTTTCAGGTATTTCGGGTTGATGAAACGACCGAAGCCACCTTCAACCATTACTTTAGTTCTTATTTCTTGTGCTTCTTTACTACTGAAGTAGAGCAGGAACTCCCAGGCTGCATCGCGAACCGCAACATCTTTGATCTCGGAGAACAATCCCTGCATACGACTGTTAAGTTCAGCCCCGCGATTACCGCCCGGACCTTTTGGTACTGGACATAATCCAACTGTTTCTGGATCCATTTTTGACATTAGATTTTCTTCAATATAGGCAAATTGCATGCCGATTTCACCGCGATCCCATTTTACGCCGGCCTGACTGGCATCTTTATAGGAATAACCACGACGGACTTTATTATTTTCATCTACCCATTTTTCCTGATTAAGCCGGATGTAAAAGTCTAACGCTTTGACTCCGGCATCCGATCCATAGGTACAAGTCCAAGTATCAGTCGGTTCATCGTAGGTCATCACATCGCCACCGGCAGACCACAAGAAGGTAATCCAGAACCATGATTCATGTTTACCTTGCCCAAAACGGATACCATAAACCCCTTTAGCTGGATCTGTCAGTTTTTTTGATGCATTATAGAGGTCTTCCCACGTCCAGTTTTTGGTTGGATATGGAATATTGTTTGCATCGAACAAATCTTTACGGTAGAGCAGTACTTTGCCCAGTGCACCACCGTAAGGAACGGTCCAGTAATGTTTTTTCCCATCCGGCCCTTTACGGTAAACTACTGGTAGAATTTTTGGATTAATTAACCATTCACGCTGTTTGGGAGTAAGTTTATTGTAGTATTGATCCAGGGGATAGATAAAGCCGTTACGGATGTAGTTATCAGATTTACGGAAGTTAATATAAAGTATATCCGGTGCCATACCACCGGCAATCGCCAGCAGGTCGTTTTCAACGCCTTCAACTTTGATACCGGAAAAACGTTCCATTTGAATTTCAACATTATTCCAATCGTATTTTCCATATTTTTTCGGATCAGTTTTATATAGTGCCCGATATTTTTTAGCAAAAATTGCGGGGAATTTTTTGACGAATGCTTTGACTACTTCGACATCGGCTCGGGAGGCGGTATCGGTTTTTGATGGATCGGGAAGCATCATGCTTTTGACGTAAATGGTGGTTTTGCCATTTTTTTGAACTATTTTTCCCGCTTTAAGCTGGGGTGAGAGGAATATTCCAAGTACGGTGAGGCATAAAGTGACGCCAAATATTTTTTTAGTCATACAAACATCTCCTGTTTATTTTATAAATTGAGCTCCACTGCAATTGGCTGGTTATGATAACGTTCAACCACATGTGGCAGATAAAATCAAAACACTAAATATAGCATTAAATATAGAAAAATCTATATAGAAAGAGGTTAAATATTGTAAAATATGCGATGTTTGATAACTTGAATTTAGTTGTTGTTGAATTATTATGAAGATGCAAAGCAGCAACCAAAATATTGGTAGAATGATTTTTTTATAGAATGATTTTTTCATGTTTTAAACAAATATTTTACTGTTGAGACTTTTGCCTGCCGAGCGAAGTGACACATAAAACAATCACCTCTGTTGAAAAACAAAATGCAATATCTTATCTGTCATCTCATTAACTATTAACCATTAATAAAGAGTCCATTCGTAAAAATTACGGCCGGATAACGGAATTGTTTCGGTGATTCTGATTGAAACTGCTAATGGTATACCGCGAAACTCCGGGTTGGATGAGGCGCGAACGATAATCGTATAATAACCGGATTCAGCAAATGAAAAATACTGTTTCAGTTTGCTGAGCAGGAGCGCGTCAAGTGATTCGCTAAGTGGAGTTTTTTGTTTATACCACGCATTGAGCGCGGCAGTTACTGTTTCACTTTCACCGGCTGATAAATTTGCTGTGGCCGTAATAGTCTTTTCAGATGAATTAAAAATATTGGGTTTTCGGATATTCGGCTGGCGCAATCCCCGTGGTGCGATCAGCGCGACTGAACTCAATCGGCCGATTTTATCTATTGTGAAAAAATCTTTCTTGCCGGGGATATAAAGCACCTCTTCCCTGAATTCCATTGCCCGGTTACGGGGCAGTGGGGACATATCAAGTTCACTGTAGTCACCTGCTTCCAGTGAATCCAGGCGGATTAAACTATCGCTGTCGGTATAATCGAGCAGGCGGTTACGGAATATCTCCAGCTCATTTTTTCGGGATTCAGTAATTAACGGTTGGTTTAGCTGTTGGTTCAGCTCGCGCCCCGGTGATCTGCCGTTGACTTGCAGGCCTGATTGCATATCATATATAGAGAATTCTGCTTTGCCATTGTAATAATCCAGTTCATGTATAACCCCGTCCGCCATCAGCCGTTTAGTCTCTTCAGCTGTATAATCTGTTTCTCCCATCAGGCGGTTTTTAAAGTTCTTCCGATCACTCATCAGTATCCAATATATTCGGTTTACCGCACCTTCAGCCAGTAACATTGAACGTTCATTAATATTGTTTCCGGCGGTTCTTAATGCGCATATCTTGGATACCGTAATAATGCTCAGCGTGAGCAGGGTAATTAACAGCAAGATACCGAGTACCGCAATCAAGGCAATCCCCTGGTTGTTTTTATCAGTTGAATCCTTTTTGAAAGGGGTGAAAGAGCAGGGCTGTTCAACGCTAACTTTATTACGCTCCTTCAGAGCTATATTTTTCTTCTGAATATTACCTGGGGTTTTACCCCAGGCTATTGAATTTTGTGCTTTCAGCACTAATTGATATGCAAATGGTGAAACCATGAAATTCAAAGATTCATTATTCGTGCCAGATGAACTCAAGAACCTTTTCGAATACCATTTAGTCCGTGGGGTAGATCTTTTTCTCATTGTTTATACCTCCTGCGTCCTAACTGCTGTCCATAGCCAGCACCGGCCGTTCTGCGGAACCAGACATCTGTAGTGCCGTCTTGCCATTCCAATTCGAGCTGGATACCAGGAGGAATATATGGCGTAGTTTCGTTATCCCAGTTACCTACGATGTTTATCTGTTTAGAGGTCTGGTCGATGTCGGCATAGGAAAATGAGAGATTGCTGATGCCGGTCGCGATAACTTCACGAGTTGCGGTTTCTGGGCTGTTCAGCCATGGCAGTATTGGTGTAGCACTGTATTCTGCCATCAAATTGTCTTCATCCATAAATAATTTCAGAAAACGGATAGCTGAATTTTTAGCCGGATCGATGCGGTGCAGGTAACAGATCAGCAGTTCGTTTTGTTTGCCGCTGAATATCATTTGTTGTTGCAGATTACTGTCTTGCCAGGTGAAGTTTACGGCATTTTTAAAGGCTCGGTTGACCAGACGGTCGATCAGTTGCCGTTCTTCCAGGCGTTTGTCAGCTGCGGTTACTTTGCGCAAGGTACGTCCGGTCGAAGTTAGAGCCATGACCGCGATCGAGGTAACCAGCATAAAAATTGCCAGAGCCAGAACAACTTCAAGTAAAGTAAAGTTTTGTGGCTTAAGTCGCATCTGTTTGAACAGACTAATTTTATTTTGTTCTTTCAGAACTTGTTTTACTTTTGGAAACCATATACCCAGGGGGTTGCCCTGGACTATTGAATTTCGCTCTTGCAGAGCTGGTTTTTCGTTCCATAAAATCATGAACTGTTTCCAGTAGTTTTAAATATAACCGGCTTTGCCGGAACTTTTTAGACAGGATTAACCAACCGTCACTCTTCGAGCTATGGCGAGACACGCAAGATTGACAAGATTTTTTTACTTTATCCTGTTTATCCTGTTTAAATACAATTTCCTATTAAGTTAAAATATTTCATTATAACCGTTAGTCGTTAGTCGTTAGTCGTTAGTCGTTAGTCGTTAGTCGTTAGTCGTTAGTCGTTAGTTTTCACTATCCGGTCCAAAGTGATGGAATTGACTGTTTTGCCATCCGCATTAGAGTTCAGAATTATTTTCATTGCCACCAGTTTCCAACTGCCGCTGATTGCATCGACTGTTTCAGGTAACTCTTTAGGCTCACTGTACTCGCAAAAAGCCTGGTAGTCGCTGAAAGGAAAAATTGTCTGTGGTATTGTCGTTCTTGGCGGTGCAAGGAGAAAATACTCGGCTGCCTGGGTTAACATGTGCTGTTTCGCCCATCTCTTTTCGGCTCTGATAACCCGTTGTTGAGATGCCGCGATGGTACCGAATACCGCAGACATGGCAAGTAGCAGTACCCCGAGTGCAATGACGGTTTCAATCATCGTAAATTTTAGTACGTCTGATGTTCGATATTCCGGCAATATCCGTTTTGTCCGTTTTGTCATTATAATTTATACTCCCCGTCACTGTCTGGTTGGATAATTCTTATTGCACCTGTAAGGGGGGAAATGTGCATTTTCAGTCTGTGTTTGCGTAGTTTAAGCTCAATATCCGGGCCGGAAATAAGGCCATCAGGGAAACAGGTGAATGTCGCGTCACCTGGATTGCCGGTTTCGGCTGCAGGTATGGTTGAGTCGTTAATAGCATAAAATGTAGCTTGCGCACCGTTGGTCAAACTGAATTCTATTATTTTATTTGGCATTGCTTCATCGTCAACCGTCATTTCGTCCAGAGTAAAAGTATGGCTTGTTGTTGAATAGGTTATAGTTTGCGCTGTCCCGGTTGATGTTGCGCGCAGTCCGGCGGCAATAAAAAGTGCTTTGACTTGGAAGGCATTGTTCTCCAGTGAAGCAAAGGATGGCAAGCGTCCGACCTGACTGACTGTGATGCCTGCGACCAGCATGATAATCGCAATCACGACAATCAGTTCAAGCAGTGAAAAATATCGTTTTTTATATCTTTTTATCATAATACTGTTTGGCGATTATAGAGACTATTGTCCGACGTTACACAAAAAGATTATGCAGATGTTGTTTTTTGTTGGAGTACAGACTTTTTATTGGGCGTCCTAGCTAAATAATGCAATTACTGATTGCTGCTAATATCGGCGGCATCTTTTTCACCGCCGGGTTGACCGTCACTGCCATAACTTTTGATTTCATATTCACTGTTTTCTCCGGGAATAGTATAAATATAATCATTACTCCATGGATCCAGCGGCAGCCGTTTAAGGTAAGGGCCATCCCATTTTTCATCACCTGAAACATTTTCAACCAGGGCTTTTAAACCATTTGATTCATCAGGCAGTTTCCCGACATCCAACCGGTAGTCGACTAGAGCTTGTTCGAACATTCTAATCTGAGATTTTGCGGTGCTGATTTTAGCTTTGCGCAGGTGACGGAAATAGAGCGGGGTGGCAATTGAAGCCAGTAGGGCAATAATTGCCAAAGCCACGATAATCTCCATCAATGAGAAATAGCTTCTTCTTTGTTTTTTTGATCTTGATGTCTGTTGTTTTTTCATAATTTTATTCCTTTAATTTTTTACAATTTTTATCGTTACATCTATTATAGACTTAGAGTTGCAAAGTCGTAACCCAAAATATTTTTAACCACGAAAAGCACTAAACACACGAAAACAGCGGTTAATAGATTGCCGATGCGCCTGGAAGCCGCAGGCTGCATCCAAGCCCCAAGCCCTACAACTCATTCATCTCCATAATAGCCATAAATATTGACAGTACCACCATTGTGATGATGGAGGCCAGCATTAAAATTATTGCTGGCTCAAACAGTGCTAATAGACGTTGTACTTTTACCTTCATCCGGTTATTGAGGTTTTCTGAAGCTTCCCCGAGCATTTCGCCCATTGCCCCAGATTCTTCGCCAACCTTCAGCATCTGAACCGCATCAGTCGGCATATAGGGACTTTTCTTTAGTGCGTCGGAGAGCGGAACGCCATTTCTAAGTTCCTGATTAAGACCGTTGAAAGTTTTTCTAATATATGAATTCTGGATTATCCGTTGACCTATTTCTACGGTATCGAGCAGCTTGACATGATTTTTCAGCAGAATTGCGGTAGTGTGGATAAAACGGTTCATATCGGTGGCTGCTATCATACTGCCCAGCAGTGGTAGTTTTAAAACAAAACCATCCCAGCGGTAACGCATAACGGTATCGTGTTTAATTCGTTGTCGCAGTATCACGGCACTGATAATCAACAGTGGCCATATCCACCATAATGCAATTACCCAATTCCCGATTTCCATTAATATTGTTGTTGACAGTGGCAGCTCTTTGCCCATATCAATGAAAACCTTTGAAAATCGCGGTATGAATACTGTAAAAATAAGAATAAGTACTCCGAATGAAACTGAAAGAATAATCAGTGGATAGATTGAACTGCTGATGATAAACTCTTTCATACCACGGCTTTCGTTCATGAAACGCTGCAACTCTAAAATAATTTCAGGCAGGCAACCGGTACTTTCGCCAGTTTCAACCAGATTGGCGTAGAGGCGTGGGAAGCCCCCTTCACTGTTGCGGATTAATTCGGAAAACTTTTTTCCTTCATGCAGACCGCGACGCAGTGAAATAACTATTTCCCGTTCCTTGGACTCTGTTATGCCGGATGCAATAATCTCCAAAGCCCGTTCAAGTGGGATATGAGCCTTGAGCAGTGGAGCCAGACGGTCGGTAAAATCATAAACATTGAATTTTTTACGCAAACTGAAACGGCTTGCCTGTTGCGACTCGCCTGAGGTTGTTCCCAGGTAACGCAATGGGGTTAAGCCGCGACGACGTAATCTATTCAGGGCATCCGCTTCCGAATCTCCTTCAATTACGATTTCACGAATTGCGCCTGTCGCGTCTGAAATTTTATACTTATGAATACCCATCAAATATTTGCCTTATTATTATCTCTCTGAATATAGACTTCACTCAGCTTATGTCAAGTATCTTAAGCTTGAAATATCCTAACTGTCCGGCTTTTTGTGAAAAACTATACAGGTGGTATAGCAACTTCAGAAATCTTTATCTGTAGGAAATAGAGATGATACCAAAACAATTCGCGACGGGGACGTCGCTCCCACATTTAAGGCGGGAGCAGCCTCCCGTCTGCGAATAAAGGAAATTGTATTTTGACAGGATAAACAGGATAAACAGGATAAAGTAAAAAAAATCTTGTCAATCCTGTCTAAAAAGTTCCAGCGGAGCCGGTTATGTTCAAAATTGGATATCAGATATCAATGGTGGATTTGACTATTTCGGTTGTGGTGGTCATACCCTGATCAACCTTTCTCTGCCCTGCGTCATTTAGGGGAATCATACCGTTGGTAACAGCCAGTTCGGCTATTTCTGTACTCGAGGCGTTACGCATAATTGCCTGACGGATATTTTCATTAACATTCAACAGTTCAAAGATACCGGTTCGGCCGAAGAAACCGGTACCACTGCATTTACGGCATTTATTGCCGGTGACATTCATATTTACACCACTGCCATTGCAGGTTTGGCAGATGGTTCTGACCAGACGCTGTGAAAGCACGCCGTGAAGTGCTGAGGCGAGGAGAAAATTTTCTACTCCCATATCGACCAGGCGGCTGATGGCACCGGCCGCATCATTGGTATGAAGGGTGCTGAAGACCAGATGTCCGGTCAAGGCGGCATTGATGGCAATGGCGGCTGTTTCGTTGTCACGTATTTCACCTACCAGAATGATGTCGGGATCCTGGCGGACGATATGGCGCAGGCCATCGGCAAATGTCAGACCTATTTTAGGGTTGACCTGCATTTGGCTCATGCCGGTGAATTTATATTCAACCGGATCCTCGATGGTGATGATTTTCCGTTGATGGTCGTTGAGTTGATTCATTACACTGTAGAGGGTGGTGGTTTTGCCGCTACCGGTTGGACCGACCACCAAAATAATCCCATGCGGGGCTTTGATCATTTGTTCAAAATCCTGCTCGGTATCCGCATCCATGCCGATAACCTTCAAGTCGAAACTCAATGCTTCTTTGCGCAGAATGCGTAGCACGATACTTTCGCCGAGGATGGTTGGTATGGTACTGGTTCTCAGGTCAATTTCCTGACCGCCGAGCCGGATATTGGTGCGTCCGTCTTGCGGTAGGCGGTTTTCAGCTATATTCAGACCACTGAGCAGTTTAATCCGGGATGCGATAGCCGGAGCCTGAGATAACGGACAGCTGATATAGTTATGCAGAATACCATCAATCCGGAACCTGATTTGGAGATTCTTTTCTTCCGGTTCAATATGAATGTCACTGGCGCGTTGTTCGGTGGCACGTGAAAACATCTCATTGACCAGCCGGACTATTTTTGCTTCGCCAGCCAGTGAACGGAGGGTTTCTTCATCTTCGTCTGATTTTATTTCGCTATTTAAACCGCTGGTTGATAACTGGGACAGAATGCGTTCGATGGTACTGCGACGCACGAGAAAAAATGTTGTTGTGCAGTTATGAATTCTACTGAACAGATATGCCTGTTGTTCGATAGAATATGGATCGCAGACAAAGATTTCTGTTTTACCCTCTTCCGGTTGAGAGATTAAACAGCAGTTACTGTTGAGATATTCAAGTGGAATATTCGGCTGAATTTCCGGTTCGGAGAGCAGCTCTTCATCCATGGTCGGCAGTTCGGTGGCATCAAGATAGATACCCAGCAGGTCAGCCTCGGACAGACGTCCGTCGCTACACAAGTTCCAATCAACTGTCCGGCGGGAGCTTGTGGCTATTTTTTCCTGATAATCAGGCACGTAGGCTTCCAGACGCTTTTTCAGAGTCGCGAGCATTGTTCCATTCAACCTGAAACTGTTGCCGTCAGGCGCGGAGTTTGAAGCCGTATAAGCCAGACGAACGTCTGTAGATTTTTCTACCACAGCCATGACCCAATCTTTGTTTCATCCGGTTTTTTCGGAAGAGGTTGAATTTTTTTCAGTACTTCAACTGATTTACGATAACGTGCTAGCAGTTTATCCAGTTCGGTGTCTTCCTGAACGATATAGCCGGTAATAAAAATAAGCATTTCAATGCGTTTGACCTTTTTTACCGTGTTACCCGTCAGATGGCGAAGAAACGGAATATCAATAATCATTGGCATTGATTCCAGAGTGTTTTCTGTTTTTTCCCTAATAAGCCCGCCGATAATTACGGTTTTGCCATTACGCAGTGACATTGATGTTTTAAGAATGCGTTCCTGGATGGTTGGTGAATTGATGGTTGACGAGGTGGTCGGGATGGCATCTGAAACGGTTTGTTCAAGCTCAATTTCAATGAGATTGCCCTTGGTGACGTGTGGCGTTATATTAAGAATGATCCCGGTGTCCTGATATTGGATTTCATTTTTTACTGAGGTGTTATTTGCATCTGATGATTGCGTATCAGTTATGGAAGATGTTATAATCGGCACTTTATCACCAATGGATATTTTCGCCTCGGTATGACTTTTGACCAGCAGTTGCGGACTGGAGATCACCTTTACCTCGGTTCTGCCTGCCAGTGCCTGGAGGTCGATGAAAGTGTCTTTGTTGTTTTTGCTCTCCAGCAGGTAGCTGAGTCCGAAGTCGGTAGCGGAGCTCGTCATGTTTTTGTAATTGGTGCCGACGGTATTTATGGTTCTGGAGCTGTAGCCTTTATAACCAAATTCAACCCCGAAGTTACTGCCATCTTCGAGTGTTACCTCCGCAATCATAACTTGGAGCAATACTTGCGCCGGCACGGTATCAAGTCTGGTGAGCAGGGCTCGTAGCATGGCGTAAGTGCGTGGCGTGGTACGAATAACTAAGCGGTTATTAACAGCATCAGCAAAAATTTTAATTGGTACTTCAAAGACACTTTTGTTTTTAACTTCAGTTTTCTTTTTCTTGGATGCGGTTTTAGGAGTGGAGCCTTTAAATTGTTTAGCACTGCTGTTTTTGCTGCCAGTTGCCATAGTGGCACCTTCGGTATTGAAAATAACAGAGACTGCCTGAATAAGTTCGGATGCTTTGCCATTGAAAACTTTGTAGACATAGATACGCTCCTGCTCCCCGGTATCGGAGCGGTCAAGCAGTTTAGTCCATTTTTCAAGCTCCTTCAGAGCTTCATCGTTGGCTGCGGAGGCGACAATAACCTGCAAACGGTCGATGCTGGTTAGAATAATAGCACCGGGCTCCGGTTTTTTGCCGTCTGAGACCGGGAAGCCGAGAATGGGCATTATCTCCCTGAGTTCATCAATGATTTGTGATGGAGAAACATTGCCACAGTGGATGACAGTGCGCCGCCAGCCATTTTTTTCTCTGATGTCGAGCATTTTTAACAGGCGGTACAGCTTGGGGATATTGCTTGGTGTATCAATTATCATTAAGGCGTTTTGGCGTGAAATATCGATAACTGATGCGCCAGTACTTAAGAACGGCTTAATTTCTTTTACTGCTATTTTGCTCGAACCATTTTTAAATTCATAAAAGAGGGTTTCAGAGTCACCGCTGGGAGAGGTGCCGATGTCGAGTCGTTTCTGTTGTGGCAGTTTGGAGAAAGGGATAATATTAACCATGTTGTCATCGATGTAACAGTAAGCCCCGCTCAGGCGCAAAACCTGAATAAACAGTTGCCACAGTTCACGACGGCTCATTTCGGTATCGATGAACATGGTTGTTGAGCCTCGTACCTCTGGGTCAAGCAGGTAGTTGAACTCAAGGATAGATGAGAAGACTGGAACGACATCAATAATAGAGGTGCCATCGAAATTAATATTTGCTTTCAGTTTTTCTTCGGCTGATTTACCGCGCAGGAAACGGTCGAGGAATTGTTTTTTTGGTGATGTTTTTTTCTGTTGTTGTTGCTTGTCGACAACCGAAGATATATCAATTACCCGATCTTCTTCTGAAGTTATTTTCTTATCAGCTTTGACCTCTTCAACTGCTGTTCCACGTAGAATTTCCGGTGTATCTAACTCGGGGAATTTAATTTTTTCTTTGGGATTTTTTCCTTTTTTCTGGGGGGCAGGCTTAGCTGTTTCACAGGATACTGTAAGTAGCAAAGTGCCCGCCAGTAATAACAGTGGCAGACGGCTGAAGATTCTTTTTATCACTCTATACTCCTTAAATACCTTTTATAAAAGTTTATTATATATTTATAAGTTTTGTGGATTTTAGTTTTGAGTTTACAGGCGATGTTTTGAACTGAAAAAATCAAACAGCACCAGTTAGTTAATTATTGTCGGTAAAGGCTGCATGCCTCTTGTCGGATAACGGCCTTTTGAGCGGCGTTCATTCATGCTGACGCGTTTTGCGTTGCGTTTAGGTTTTGAACCTTCTCTGACGGTGGGATTGTTGCGTTCCATTTCCAGAGTAATGGATTCACTGCCTTTGCTGAGCAAGACTGTTCGGGTATCAACTTTTTTAAGAATAAATCCATTGTCAAGCATATCGCCCAAGCGATAAAAACGTTTAGCTTTTTTGGGTGCTGTGGTGATTTTTCTTGCCCGTCTGCCAGACCTGGACCTGCTACTTCGATTGGAACTGATAATGATGGCTCCATGTTTTTTGCCAAAACGATAAACTCCGACCAATTTGAATTGCTGGCCAGCATAACTGTTACGGTTTGAGGCTTTTTTTATTCCTGCGTCATTGTTTGCTGATCCACCACGGTTCGGGTTGAAAAGATTATATTTGACCGCGATGTTCGCATTGAGCGGTTTCGCCGTTTGAGGTTTAGTTTGCTGTTTTGTTTTGACTGGAGTCGCGGTGGTTGCTTTAACTTTTTTTGTTTTATTGAGCAGATTATCGTCGGCAGGGACAAAATAGCTGCGTGAGGCAATAACTATTACCGTAATAAACAGTATATTCAGCACTATGTAGAGAAATTTCATTTTGCCTCTTGTTTTAACAGTTTTTCGACTTCTGCTTGGTCAACACTGACAATAGCCAGTGTGCCGTTCAGGTATACTTTATCCGGATTGGTTATATTATCCGGTCTTATACTGCACTGTTGCCAGAAAAATTCCGGCTTCGCCTGTCTGATATTATTCAGGAAATAAACGACTTTATCCATCGTCGAATTGGCCGAAATCGTTATTTCCAGCTTGTTGAATCCTTTGGCCAATTTACTTTTTCTGATATTACCCATGGATTGAAGCTCAAAACCGGCATTTTTTGCACATGTTTCAATCTTAGCACGCATATTGCTGTCAATATGGGTGTCTGGCTTTACTTCCCAGAAATTCTTGATTACCTGTTCTAATGTGTGCTCTTTGTTGCTCAATAAAGTAGCACGTTCCAGCGCCAGGCGCAATTCACGACGTTGTTTTTTCAATTCAAACTTTTTTTCGCTAATGCGTTCTTCTGTTGGCCAGTGAATACCAAGCCCACTTAAGGTAATATACAACGTAATGCCACTTAATGCCACTATTGTAGCGATTGCAATCGTTATTTTTATGCGCTGTCTGCTTGAAAACAGTATGTTAAACAGTCTTTTCACTTAACTTTGCTCCCTGGTTTTCAATTGTAAATAGATATAGTAGGTTCCGTCCAGGTTACGTCGGCTGCGGAAGTTATCCAGGTTAAACAGCGAGGATGAGCGCAGTTTATTCTGGATATTATTTGATTCACTTGATGATTTGATCGTTATGTAGATTTTCTGTCCGCTGGTTCGGTAGCTGGTAATCCACATGTTATGCGGTAGTTTTTGGCTTAAATCACACAATATATCCAGTAGTTTAGGATTTTTAGGAATAGAGTTAAGCAGGTTTTCTATAATCTTAACCCGCTTTTCACTTTTCGTATTAGCTCTGTGTGTGCTGTTCAACTGATGTTTTAACTCAGATATTTCATTTTTAAGCGTTTCGTAACGGCCATAGGCCTCCAGCCAGTCGACGGTGAACAGTGCGGTCAGGCAAAGCAGAGCGGCGAGCCCAGTGAACAGAGTCGCTATTTTCAGGAATTTTAATCTTGAAGGTTTCAGTCTTGGTGGTAGCGGCAAGGCCGCCTTGGCATCATCACGGCTTCTGGTGCCGCTGAAAATATATTCGGCAACGACTAGCGCAGGTATAAAATGTTCATTCAAGCCCTGGATATTGTCTGCGGTAATAAAAATATCGCGTAGTTCGCTGATACTGAGAATATCTGCCGCTTCTTTATCATTGATGTTCCGCATATGTCGGCAACTGTCGGCAGTGGCACGTTCAAAATAAAAATTTTCATCAATATTCGGCAGGTAGAGATTGTGTTCGGATAAAATCGGGTCAATGACCATGAACGGGGTCATAAAGGCATCTGCGGTTATTTCGGAGCTTTCCAGCTTTTCGAGCAGTTTGTTCCACTCCACGCGGGGTAACGCAAAAACGCGGATCGTTGCTCGTGAATTATCGTGGCTCGCGGTTTTTCGGCACTGCCAGACCATTTCATCTTGTGGTAATGGAAATAGCTGGGGCAGTTCATATTGTAACGCTTCAACAGTGTCAGGCAACGGTAGATCAGGCATATCAAGATCGAACCAGGTAGCATTTTGCAGTGCGCCGGAAACGGCAATGAAATCACTGTCACGGCAGTTTAATTTATCATAGGCTGTCTTAAGCCGTTCGACAAAGCTTTCTTCAGTTGCGTCATCTTTGTCACAGTAGATAGCTTCCACCAAACGTTTGCTACCCTGCTTTTTCAGGCATAAACCGTAAATAACTTTACTGCTGTTCCAACTGATTATGCAGCAACTATTCAATATCGTCTCCCGTTTTCCCTGTCCAGTCCATTTAATACAGAAAATGAAACTTTCATGTTAAAAGCAATATAATACTCATTATAAGCTCTGCTAAACGCATATTATAGCCTTAAAAGAGCCTGCTTGCAAATAATATGCAGGGATTGAGGCTAAATAATATCACATTTGTCACATGAATGGTAGTTTTGTTGTTTTTCTGCTTAATTTTACCAGCTTTGATTTGCTGTGACAATAATATACCGATTGTCATTAGGCATAAAGTGGTGGTAATAAGTTTTTTTGTCATAGCATGATTCTCCTCAGTAACCGTTAACCGTTAACCGTTAACCAATAACCCCGCAATATTTGCGGCCTGTTTTTCTAGGTTTACTCCGGCGTTTGCTATTGCTTCGTCCAGCGAGAGCGGTCGGTCGGTAATGCTGAATGCGGCTTTGAATTTACCGCCAAGTTCGTTAAGAGTACAGAGTACTGCGCCGGAAAGCAGAATGGTTGGAACGTTATATTCGGCCGCGGTATCAGCGACAATTGAACAGAGTTTACCGGATGCAGTCTGACTGTCTGTGCAGCCTTCACCGGTTATCAGCCAGTCGGCATCGGGGAGATGTTCGCGGAGTCCGACAGTTTCAATCAGCAATTCAGCCCCGGAAACTATTTCAGCCCCGGTCAGCGTTCGCAGTCCGAAGCCGAGGCCACCGGCCGCGCCATCGCCCGGCATGGTACAGTTATCGGTAAATTTATGCTTGATAATAATTTTTGCGTAGTTGGTCAGATTGTTGTCAAGTTGCTGAACGATTTCAGATGATGCCCCTTTTTGCGGACCGTAGATGGCAGATGCGCCATTGTTGCCGAGCAGGGGGTTGGTTACATCACAGGCTACTCTGATGCGGCACTGTTTCAGCTGGGGGATAACTGCTGAACTGTCTATTGCATTGATGGCGTTCAGCGAACCGCCACCGATACCGCAGGGCAGGGCATTGCCATTAATATCCATGAATTTATAGCCGAGAGCCTGAGCCATTCCGGCCCCGCCATCGTTGGTCGCACTGCCGCCGATGCCGATAATAATATCCCGAATGCCGGCATCAATGATACTGCGCAGGATTGTTCCGGTACCATAGGTGGAGGCTTGCAGTGGATTCAGTTCGCTGGATTTGAGCAGTTCAATGCCGCTGGCTGCCGCCATCTCCATTACTGCGGTCGTGCCGTTGCTCATAATTCCATATTTGGCATTTATTGGTCGCCCGAATGGATCACTGGTTGCAGTTTCAACCATTTTGCCCCGGGTGGCGCTGACTGCCGCTTCGGTGGTACCTTCACCGCCGTCTGCCAATGGGACTGAAATTATTTTGGCATCCGGCATGGTTGCGAGAATCCCCGCTTCAATATGGGTGCAGACTTGTGGACTGCGGAGGCAGCCCTTGAATGAATCTGGTGCTATAATTATAGTAGACATAATGTTTTTAGAGCCAATACACAAGTGCATTCTTTTAGCTAGTTTTCTGTGCGTTATCAAACTCAATCGCGCAGCTCTTTAATAGCTTTAAGATCGCAAAACGGTATTAATATTAAGTTAATAAACTGTATTTTAGACAACAGGATTATACGGGATTAAATAAACATCTTGTCTATCCTGTTCATCCTGTTTAAAAACTTCCTGCGTAGCTGGTTATGTTCATTTTTTTCCGGTACTACCGAAACCGCCGCTGCCGCGTTTTGAACCCGAGAGTTGTCCCACTCTGCTGAATACCACTTCCGGCAATTTGGCGATAACCATCTGGGCGATACGTTCGCCGCGTTTGATATGGAACGGTTCGCGCCCGGCATTGTACATAATAATTCCAACTTCACCGCGATAGCCGGCATCAATCGTGCCGGGGGAGTTGGTTAGCATAATATCATGTTTAAGAGCAAGTCCGCTACGGGGGCGCACTTGAGCTTCATAGTGGATTGGCAGTTCGATGAACAGGCCGGTTGGAACCAGATGGCTACGTCCGGTTTCAAGGATCATATCTTCGCGTGAACGCAGATCAAAAGCCGCGTCATCGTGGTGAGCGCGGCGTGGTTCCAGGTCATCACAATCTTCCAGCATTGTAAATTTTACTGTAACTTCTACAGACATATAATTTTCTCCTTATTGAGGCAATTGTAAAATCATGGTTACCCTTCGTAGCTTTAGCATAGCAGGGGTCACATTGGGCTTTTATAGATACCTTTGTTAATTGTTCTTGTCATTTTCATAACTTGGGTTACTTTAATAGAACAGTAGTGACAATGCAAATTAAATATACCCATTAACGGGTAGGTTTTAGTTATATTTAAGTCGATAATATTATTATGGGGTCGGTTATGCAAATAAAAGAGTTACTCGATCAAACAACTGTTAATAGTGCTTCTGACCTGTTTGTTACCGCCGGGAAAGTACCGTATTATCGTAAATACGGGAAAGTTGTTCCAGCTGATAAAGAGGTTATCACGGTAGAAGAGGTTGATGCGTTCAGAACTGAAATTCTACTGCCTGAGTCAGAAAAAAGTTTTCAGAGCAGTGGTGGTTTTGATGCTGGAATTACGCTGCCACACGGTGGGCGTTTCAGGATAAATTTTCTGATGCAGCAGTCAAAACCGGCTTTGGTGGCGCGGCCGGTGCCAATCGGTAATCATCTGTCATTCAAAGAGCTTAAGCTTCCCGAATCCCTGGCTGAATTGGCCGAATGTCAACGGGGGCTGATTCTGATTTCCGGTTCGGCCGGCAGTGGTAAATCTACTACTATGGCAGCGATGATCAATCTGATTAATGATAAATTCCAAAAACATATTGTTTCGATTGAAGATCCGATTGAATTTATTCATCATGATAATAAAAGTTTGATTACGCAGCGTGAAGTCGGGGCTGATACGGTAAGTTTTGCTGAATCATTGAAAAATGTGGTACGCGAGAGCCCTGATGTTATTGTTGTCGGTGAAATGCGTGACCTGGCGACGATGCAGACCGCAATCACTGCCGCTCTGACTGGTCATTTGGTGATTTCAACTGTACATACTGCTGATACAGTGCAGGCGATTGAACGTATTATCAATCATTTTCCAGAGCATCTGCGTCAGCAGACGGCTGATGATTTAGCGATGTCTCTGCAGGGAGTTGTCGCGCAACGGTTGCTTGAACGCAGTGATGGTTCCGGTATGGTGCCGGCTGTTGAATTCCTGAAGGCCACGCCATTGGTCCGTAACATTATTTCAGAGCGTAATTTCAATGACCTTGATGAAGCGATAAAGCGTGGCGGCGCTGAAGGCATGGTTACCTTTAATCGAGCTATTTTCAGACTTTACAGTGAAGAGTTGATCACCCTTGAAACCGGTAGCGGGGCTGCCAGCAATAGTGATGAATTTTTGCTGTTGGTGCGCGGGATGGAAAGTGGTATTGAGACGTTCAGAGATAGTTTTTCAGGAGACAGTTCCGATGATTTGGTGGATATGAAGCGGTTGCTGAAATCTGCTATCGCCAATGAGGCGAGTGACCTGTTGTTGACTACCGGCGCCTGTCCGACTTTGAGAATCAATGGTTCGGTAGTACCGCTTGATTTGCCAATCTTAAATTCAGCTGATACAAAACGACTGCTGTTCAGCGTGCTGACTCCACGGCAACGGGCTCATTTTGAGGAACAGTGGGAAATTGATTTTGCGATGACAACTACTATTCGGCGCTCTTCTGAAGAAGAAGAATCTTCCGGTATCCCATACCGTTTCAGAGTGAACGGTTTTTATCAACGTGGTAATATTGGCGTTGCAATCAGGGTTATTCCGGTAAAAATTCCATCGCTGGAAGAGTTGAAAATTCCGCGTTCGATTGTTAAACTGACCGAGAAACAGAGTGGTTTAGTACTGGTTACCGGGCCGACCGGTCATGGTAAATCGACAAGCCTCGCGGCGCTGATTAGTCTGATTAATAAAACTCGAAGATGTCATATTATTACGATTGAAGATCCGATTGAATATGTTCATGAAAATAATAATGCAGTAGTCGAACAGCGTGAAGTTAACGCTGATACTAAAAGTTTCACCAATGCGCTTAAATATGTGCTCCGGCAGGATCCGGATGTTATTCTGATCGGTGAAATGCGGGATCCGGAGACCATTGCCGCCGCTTTGACCGCGGCTGAAACCGGACATTTGGTTTTTGCCACGTTGCATACCAATACCGCTCCGCAGAGTATTGACCGGATTATTGACTCTTTTCCTGCTATGCAGCAAAACCAGATCAGGTTACAGTTGGCCGAGACAATTCTCGGTATTCTGTCTCAACGGCTGATTGAAAACAGAGATGGTGATGGGCGAGTGGCGGCATTTGAAGTGATGCTCGGCACACATGCGGTGAAATCGCTGATCCGTGAAGGTAAAACCAGTCATCTTCAGTCGGTTATTGAAACGAGTTATAAGGATGGCATGATTACTATGGATAAGGCTTTGAGTGAACTTTATCAGCATAATCTGATTTCACGGAAAACTTTGGCAAGTATGTCTCGGATGGCATTTTAGGGGTTTGGTGCTTGGTGCTACCGTGAGAAGCCTTGAAACTGATAACTGATAATAGCATGGAGGCGAAAAATGTTCCGTATTGGTAATGGTTATGATGTACATCGTTTGGTTGCAGGCCGATCATTGGTACTGTGTGGAGTTGAAATTCCTCATTCATCTGGTCTTGATGGACATAGTGATGCTGATGTCGCGGTACATGCGATAATTGATGCTCTGCTTGGTGCTCTGGCACTTGGCGATATTGGTCAGTGGTTTCCTGATGACGATCCTAAATGGCGCGATGCTGACAGCATGGAAATGTTGAAAACGGTCAGGCATCATAAAAATTTTTCCGGGAGCTCTCTGGTTAATCTGGATATAACGATTATTGCTCAGGAGCCTAAACTTACCTCGTTCATTCCGCAGATGCGCCACAACTTGGCGGCGGTATTCAATTGCCCGGTTGATGCGATTTCGGTTAAAGCAACCACTACTGAAAGATTGGGCTTTTGTGGGCGCGGAGAGGGGATTGCCACAATGGCATCGTTATTAATGCGCCAGTAGTCGCCCATAGCCCGAAAGTATGTCTGGGCGGCAAAAATTAACTGAATCGGGAATTCCTGTTCAGCCACCCATGCTTGGGAATTAGAGTGAGTCATTATGCCACTGAATAAAAAAATCGTTAATTGAAAAGTTAAATGCACGTTTGTCAGATTAAACGCATCTTACTTATGGAAATGTGTGCATTAACTCTGACACTCTGGACGAGGTGACATACATTTTCCCTTTTATAGGATCAAATACCGT
>JAKIUY010000163.1 GCA_021647315.1 Victivallaceae bacterium | reverse complement strand
ACAAACTTAACGATGTATTTATCATTGTGGAGTCCTCCTTTTTTTGAGTTACCGTAATATACTTTACGGATAAGGTTGCTCCACTCTCTTTTTAATCTTTTTTAAAAATTGTTAGGACACATGTGATATTAATTATATTTTATGATTAAGCAACAAGCAAATTATGCTGCAGGAGGTGATGTGTGAATATAATTTGCAAGATATTATATCCATTATAGATAGTCTAATAATCGCAAAAAGGAAAAAATAACAAAACGGAGAATATTATGAATACGTTACAACAGAACAGTCGCAGTCGAAGCAGAGTAGAACAAGGTAATTTTACCCTCATCGAATTGCTCGTCGTTATCGCGATAATCGCGATTTTAGCCTCAATGTTGCTGCCGGCATTGAACAGTGCAAGAGAACGCGCGAAAGCAATACAATGTGTCAGCAATGAAAAGCAGATAGGGCTTGGGGCAATATCTTATGCTGATGATAATAATGGCTTTATCGCTGATCCGGTCAGTTCCGGTTGGAATTGGCTTTCGCCGGCTTTTATTGGTCCATATATTGGTTATAAAGGTGCAGTAAAGAATGATTTCAAGAAATATTATCCCCTGACGGTCTGTCCTTCGATAGTAAAAATTGATCTCTCCAGAGCAGGATACCAATTTTCATACGAAGTTGTGAATTGGGGCTGGACTAGAAGTGTGCCGGCACCGTCTCGAGGTCTGCCATTGCGGATGATGAAAAAAGCCTCACAAGTATCATTGCTGGTTTGCGGTGATGGGAAAGGCTACAGCTATTCCAGATATTGGATTCGTTCTGGTTTGTTTGGTATAAATCACCCCAATTACACAAGTAATGTGCTTTATGGTGATGGACATGCCGCCGGATTTATGTTCAAACCGGACAATGCTCTAGCAAATCCTTGGCAGGTTTATGCATATAGCCCATTGGTTTTGACTTATAATAATTGATAGGTACGATCTAATCACTTGCAAATTACTCGTGCGACACGCTATAACAAAGATATTATAAGAGGAATATTTTATGCAACTGTTTTCAAGAAAAAAAATCAGTTTATTATTACTGACGTTACTGGGTGGTTTTATGATATTTTCAGTAAATGCTGGAAATAATCTTTTACCGGTAAAAGAATTTAAAAAATCACCGAAAACTAATTTCCCCGAAGGTTGGGCGCATCAATACAACAAACTGGCCACCTATGAGGTTATTGAGGATGTAACTTTTAAATCCGAGATTCCGGTTTTAAAAGTTAATAACCCGCCAGCGGCGGTTAAACCTATATCTATTAGAACTGATAGTTTTCAGCTACCGGCAAAGGGGAAACTTACGGCATCCGTATGGGCAAAAGGGACAGGCGTGATGACAATCTTCGTTATTCAAGCTGATTGGAAGGGACCATCTAAATATAAAAAAATACCCATTGGTTCCGCATGGAAGGAATATAGTTTTGACTTTGAGCTTTCTGAAACGACAAGCAAGCGATATTTTTATAGAATAGACTGCACCGGCAAGGGACAGGTCTTCTTTGCCAGTCCTGCATTGCAAATGACGTTGACGGAGTATAAGCGTAAAAAACTGACTCACCGTGATAGATACATTGGAACCGGCAGTGCCAATCTTGTGATAAATTCTGACTTCGAATTGGGGTGGACTGGCTGGCATCCAAGATACTTTAATCCGGCAAATTTGACTGCGGCACTGAAGCAGTTGAAACGAGCATTGCCTGAAATAAAAGATGATGCAGGAATTGATGGCGGGGCTGCCCTTTATATGCCTGCCGGGAACTATGTTGAATCTTTATGCATGCCACTTCAACGAGGCAAAACCTATACTGTTTCAGCACTAATAAAAGCAGACAAACCTGTTGTCGCTTCCATGCAGGTTATTGATTACAAATGGCGAAACTACGGTAAAAAAATTAATATCGGGACAGAATGGAAACGCTATTTTTTTACTTTTACCTGGGATAAACCTTGTTATTATGATGAGGTTTATCTGCGTTATGATGCTCCGGCTGATTGCGGAATGATGATTGATAAAATTCAATTTATTGCCGGGGCAAAATCGGTTTATGTTCCACCGTCAGTAACCTTGGGCGTTCTGGCAAAATCAAATATTTATCATAGAAATGAACCGACAGGTATTACTTTAAAATCAGTCCCTGTCAAAAACTTTAAACAAAATTACAGTATCAGCCTGAAAGTAACTGATTATCAGGGGAAACAAATCTTTAATAAAATCTACCAGGTAGCCCAAGGCAGGCCGTTTCAACAAGTGCTTGATCTGCCCACCGCAAAATATGGACTGAATATAATTGACCTCAAAGCATTTAGTTACGACAAAAAAGTACTGGGGATAGGTTTGGGACGCTATGCGGTAGTTAGAAAACTCCCCGATGATTTTCAAAAATATTATACAATGGGAGTAAATTTTTACCCTCATTACTATCCATTAGCCTATTATGCCAGGGAAGTTCCACAATGGAAAAAAATTGGCACTGGCAATGCCCTTTCCGGCTATACAACAAAATATTCCAATTCATTGGATAGTCCTGAGTTTATTAAACTGTTCAAGGATACATTCAAGTATTTTAAAAATAACGGTTATACTACCTCAATGAGGATCTGTATGCCGCCGGCAGTGATAACCAGAGCTTGGTTTAATAAGTTTCCGGCAGGTAATGAGCTTTGGCAGAAATACGTTACGGATATTGTAAAAAACTATTCTGATGTAAATTCACTTTTTACTTTTATGGGGGAGATTAATATTTACCGCATGAGGACTGCGTGGCGCAATTACTGTAAAGAGAAGAACCCACCGCCGAATGGTACGGAGCTGATGCCACCGGAAAAGGGGTTTAAGTATTACAAAAGTGCCTATTTAGCAGCCAAAAAAGCCAATCCGGCAGTACTGGTTTGCGGACCTTCTCTTAACGGTGAAGATTATCCATATATAAAAACTTTCATGAACTCCGGTGCGGCAAAATTTATGGATGTCTTTGGTATGGATGCCTATCGTGCTGGTCCTGATACCCCGGAGGCCTATCATGACTACAGGATGTTACGTAATATTCTAAGCAAAAGTGGCTTTAACGGTCTAGTTATAAATCTTGAACAATATTTAGGTATTTGTGTAAAAGGGTATCTCGGTTCTGCCGAAAGAAGTAGGAGTTATTATACTCCGTGGAACGAAGAAAAACATTATGCCGGGGTAATTGCCAGAAATTATATTCAGCATGCCGCCGCCGGAATCATCTGGATAAATTTCAGCCCTGAAATGTCGCTATACAATCCCTACTTGCTGGAGGGTGGGTTCCCGTCTATGGCAGCACCGGCGACAACTGCGGCTACTTTGTTTCTGAATCAAGCCGGACGCGGGGAAAAAATATCAAAAACAAATGATCTGAAAGCATTTTGCTTCCCGTATGCTAAAGCGGGACCATTGCTGATTGTCTATACTCCTAATAAAAGTGAAGGAACTATGATCATTAAAAAAGTGATAAAAGCTTATGATGGGATGGGCAATGAATTTTCAGAAAACAAAATTAAACAGGGGATTCCTGTCAACAGCTTGCCAGTATATTTGAGATTTCCTCCCGGCATTACTGTTGAAAATATCAGAAACCTTTTTGCAGCAGCAGATATTCGAGGACTCGGAGCTGCTTTTGATATTCAGATAATCGCACTGGGTGAGAATAAACTAGCTGTCGATATAACCAATAAAACTAATAGGTCCCTTGACGGAAAGGCTAAGATAAAAACTATTCCAGCTTCCTGGAAAGCATCAATATCGTCACTGGCGTTCCCAAAACTGAAAAGTGGAGAAAAACGCAGGTTGATTTTTGGCATGAAAAAAATGCCTCTCGATAATCTTGGGAAATATCTGGTGTCGGTATCAGTAATTTCAGGGGAACTGTTTTCAGGAAAAACCCAGATTATCAGTCCTATGTTTGCTAACTATGCGCCTAGGTTAAAACGAAGTGCAACATATAAGACAACTGAGTGGATGAATATTGATTCCAGTAAAAATCTGGTTTATGACAATAATGGCAAGTTTGACAAAAAATTAAAAGCTAAATTTGCCGCATCATGGAATGAAAATGGGTTTGCCTTGAAAATCAAAGTTTTCGACAGTAAATTCAACCCGCCTGCTGAAGTCGCCAGTAATATGTACGCAGCAGACTCAATTCAAATATATTTCGATCAGTTGAAAGATGCTAATCCAGGCAATAAACTCTACGATAATAATGATGTAGTATATCAAATCGGGCTCTTAAACGGACTGCCGACGGCATACCTCGAACAGGGCCCGGAAGGACGTTATTTGGGGTCAGGTAATACTTTGCATGGTATAGACAAGGATGTAAAAGTTAATATCATATACAAAAATGGTGAAATAGTTTATGATATTTTATTCCCGCCTCATACATTGCGGTTTGTGAAATTTAGACCGGGAGAAGTAATTGGGTTTTCATTATTCATTCATGACAAGGATGGGAACAGAAACTGTGGGATCGCCTTGAGTAAAGAATCACCATATAAAAATCCATCCGTCTGGAAAGATCTTATTTTAAAAAAATAGGGTAATAATGGCTTTGTTGCCCTATGGAGATTAGCTGATAAATTTAAGGAAATAATGAAGAAATTTGAAAGTAATAATGTTATAATACGTTACCCAGGGAATCCGGTAATGAGTGCCGAAAAAGTGCCTTATGATGCAACCTTGATTTTTAACGCTGGAGTAACAAAATTCAATGGTAAATATGTGATGGTTTTCAGGAACGATTACAACTTTGAACAGAGTGATTATGCAAAAGGAAAAAATGTCAAAATAAAGACTAACATCGGTATTGCTTTCAGTAACGATGGGCTGAATTGGGATGTTAAACCTGAACCTTGCCAGCCAGTACCGCTGAATGACGAAATAAGACGGTGCTACGATCCCAGGCTGACTGTTATCGATGGCCGTTGTTACATTTGCTTTGCTGTAGATACTGCTCACGGCATACGAGGCGGTATTGCAGTAACCGATGATTTTGATAAATTTGAAATCCTCAGTTTGTCGACACCGGATAATCGCAATATGGTATTGTTCCCCGAAAAAATAAATGGGGAATATCTACGCCTTGAAAGACCTTTCCCAGTTTATGGCAGACATAGTAATGAGTCTTTCGATTGCTGGATGTCATATTCTCCAGATCTGTGTTACTGGGGAAAGGATCAACTATTGCTGGGTGCAGAAGATGTCTCATTCTGTAACTGCAAAATCGGCCCTGCCGCTCCGCCGATAAAAACACCTCAAGGCTGGCTCACCACTTTTCATGCTGTATGGACACATGATGATTCCGAATTGGACAGCTGGCATGGTGGTTGGGATAAAGAATACCTGGCGGGATTAATGTTACTTGACCTTGATAATCCGAATAAAATTATAGGAATATACCAGGACCCCCTGTTACTTTCAGAGACGGACCATGAGCTCAAAGGTTTCCGTGGCAGTGTAATATTCCCTGGCGGAATGATCCTTGAAGACTCCGGTGAAGTAAAAATATACTACGGTGCTGCGGATACGGTTGAATGTCTGGCAACTGCGCACATTGATGATCTAATTGATCTCTGTCTAAAAGATGCCTGACTAGCCCCTTGGCTTGAAAGATAATGCTCGCTCTTATTTCCTACTCGGCAATTTTGGCAAAAGAGATTGCTGAATGGCAAAAAAATATCGCAATTATTAAAAGAGAATTCAAGACAAAAATTTTGGATAAAGGCTATTGCTGTAGGTGATGAAGCATGGCTAAAAGAGATAGCGGTTGAAATGGGAATTAAGCGTTATAAAATATTTGAGCATGAAAAATATAAGATCAATTTTTTAGGCGGAGCTTTATTACTTTAATGGACTCAATTCGTGATAAAAGCAATAATATTGACCTTGAAACTTAATTTTTAAGTAGTCGGAGGACTTAAAGTTTTAACAGGCCAGGATGTTTTTGGTTTTCCCTTTGGAGACCCTTTCCAAGCCTGTATTTTCAGGCTGTCTTTCATTGCGTGCTCCAGCGCAGGATGATGATCTATCGGAAACCAGGACTAATAAAACATAACAACACTCTTTTCTCGCTTTTTATCTGCTTTGTAATTTGCTATATTTGATTAACGTGGTAAAATACGCGTAAACGGTTACGCTTATTATTTACAGAGTTAATTTGAGATAACTTAAAATGACAGGAAAAAAACTGACAATTAAAGAGTTTGCGGCACAGCTCGAGGTCTCAACGGCGACAGTGTCGCGTGCCTTCAGTACCCGTGGCCGCATCAGTGACGTGACCCGTGAAATGATTATTACCAAAGCTGCCGAACTTGGCTATCATGCCAATATTCATGCCAGTAACCTCAGCCGTCGTGGCAGTTCAACCATTGCCCTGTTTTATCCCGCCATCAGTAATAATGAGCCTGATTATTTTATTACTGAACTGTTACTTGGAATCAATGAAACCCTCCATCACACAGGTAAAATGCTTCAGATCCATCCCTTTTACAACGGTTCGAATATGGCATTTTTCAGAGACTATATTTTAAGCGGCGTTTTCAGCGGTATAATTATTGTGGCAGGCACCAATGGATCAAAAGAGCTGCTCAGCCTGGCAAAAACTGCCAACCTGCCCTATATCGTTATCGGGCATATGAGTACAGAATCGTCACGCACCGTGGTCTTCGATAATGAAGGTGGCGCCTATCAGGCCGGAAAATATCTGCGTCAAACCGGACGTGAACATCCAGTATATGTCAGTGGACACCTTGACCGCCGTAAGAAAAAAGGGCTGCGCAGCGGGCTCGGAGCTCTGGCGGAAAAGTTAATTTTATTCGACGGCGGTTCCAGCCTGGCCGATGGCAAACGGGCCCTGCGGACAATAATGCAGCAGCAACCACAGACCGATGCAATTTTATGCGCCAATGATGTTCTGGCACTCGGCATATTAAAAGCCGCTCATGAATTGAAAATTGCGATTCCAGAACAGCTGGCAGTTATCGGTTTTGATAATATCAAAATGTCCGGCTATAGCCATCCTGCCCTGAGCACGGTATCACTCAATCTGTTCAGAGCCGGTGAAATTGCGGTGAAACAACTAATAAAATTAATTGACAGCACCGAACAGCTCCGCCCAATAAAAATAGAGAGTGAACTGATAATCAGGGAAAGTGCGTGAGGTAATTATGAATTATGAATGAAAGGGAAAAAAAGGGGGAGTTTAAAAATGAAAGCTTACAGGATAAAAGTTATAAGTTTGCATTAAGAATTGTAAAGACATTTCAATTTATGCATACGGAAAAGAATGAATATGTTTTATCAAAACAATTATTACGGGCAGATACATCTATAGGCGCAAATATTGAAGAAGGGTAGTGTCAAAAGCGGCATGAAAAAAGATGAAAGTTTTTCTGGTGTCTTTTAAATGATGTTGAGTATCATTTCGCAGTCATAATTCAAGCGGAAAATCAGCATAAACCGCTCGCAGGCTCGCT
>JAKIUY010000022.1 GCA_021647315.1 Victivallaceae bacterium | reverse complement strand
TATTTTTTCAGAAATGAGCACGAATCAACGATCGCATAGTAGTCATAAAAAAGTGAAAATTGCATAGTTTTTAATCCTTTTCAAGGGTGGTATGTTATTGACATTGAAAGAGTTATAATATATCACGCCTTGGAGGATTTTTCAAATAAAAAAGGAATATAAATCGTTAATAATTAAAGGGTTAAGCTATTTTGCAAGACCCACTAAAAATATTAACCAACGGAGGTCAACGACAAAATATATCGCAAGACGCATGATCTGAAAAAAATCGGATTTTTTTCAGAAGAAGTAACTTTTTGAAACTAAATTATTACCAAAATATTTAAATATCTGCTATATTATAAATGTAATGAACAAATCGGGAATTTATTATGATATCAAGAAAACTATTTCTACTCACCTCCATTATGCTTTTTTCTTCTGCTCTTCTGGCTGAAAAGATTATTTGGCAAAATGATTTTGAGAAAACTGACGGTATTACTGGATTAACTTTCGGACCTCCTACAAAAGGGATCAGTTGCTATGGAACAGTATTTAACCTTAAATACACTAAAGACGATTTAAACATAGTTTTCAAGGGACTTGATAAAAAGGAAAAATTTTCCGGTAAGAAGTCATTAAAACTTGTAATAAACTCCACAAAAGGCAGATATTTTTACTTCAAAAGCCTTCGTTTAAGAAAAAAGATCCTTGTAGAACCGAATATGTATTTTTCAGGCTATCTCAATATAAACATCAAGAATGCCCCGAAGATTCTGGTAAAAGTATGCCCGGTTTTTGAGACAATCAGACTGAAAGATAAACGAAAGCTTACCTTTGAGCACCGTATTGGTGGTTATTCGCCCACATCCGGGCTTATTGCTCAATCTTCTCCAAACTGGTATTCTTTAAAAATGGAACTGGAACCTGTTCTCAAAGCAATCTGCAAAAAGGAAGGGTTTTCCTTGAAAGATACATATTATGTTGGCTGGTCAATAATGATTAATGGTGACCTCAAAGGGAAAAATTTAACGCTTCATGTTGATGATGTTAAGCTATATGAAAAAGACACGTTGAGCAAAGAAATAAAAGATAGTTTTTATTCACAACTATGGAAAGGTTTATGGACAGAAGCAGCTCCTTGTTTCAAAGTCAAAGATGGCAAGCTTATAGCCTCCGATGGTGGTAAAAAACTGAAAGGACCAATTCTTGAGAAACATCTCCTGAAAGACTATGTCGCAAGCTGGGAAATGACCAGACTGAAAGACAACGGTGGCAGTGAAAGAGCATTAATTATAGCATACTGGCCAAACACCAGAATATGGTTGCGGCCAAGAGAATTTCCTGTCGGCAGAAAATGCAAAATGAGACTGGTTGCGAATAATGGAACAATCAAAGTGTTTCAGAAATTTGCTAATGATAAGTCTTCAAAAGAAAAAATGATATATGAAAAGGATGGAATCAGAGCAGTAGGGAAGTTTGGGTTTTTCCATTATAATAAGTTTGATTATAGTTACGATAATCTAACAATAATTCCACTAGGCAACACAAATCCTCCAACTCCTCAAAATATAAGTATCAACGCGAAACAGAATGGAACTGTATTCCTAAGCTGGGGAATTGCTGATATTTATAAAGATATTTTTAAATATGAAATATTCCGTGCGGATAATCCAGAAATGTCAAATCGTAAAAGAATAGGCTCAACATATAAATTTAAGTTTTTGGATAAAAACCCTGTTGCGGGGAAAATACAATATTATCAAATAGTTTCTTTAAATACTAAAACAAAGAAAAAATCTGGCAGCATTATCACAAAAGTTCAAGCTGGTGCGGCTGGCAAACCCGGTGTCGTTGACGAATTAACAGCTTGTCAGAGACTTGATAAAGGAGTATCTATTTTCTGGAACAAGCCAACAGGAAACTGTCAAAAGTTTAAAATTTATAAAAAGCTTGACAATACCAGTAAACTCTTCAAAGAAGTTAGTTCATCAAAAGATTTTATTATAGATAAAGAAGGCGGAGAAGAAACTGTATATGGAGTTTCTGTAGTGAACTCAGCAGGAGAAGAGGGTAAAATTGTTTGGGTAAAAACATCAAAACCAGCTCCTCTAAAATACGCTGGAGAAAAAATCATAAAGATATTAGGTGCTCTGGACGAAAAAAACTGGCAGCCTCCAAAGACAAAAAAAGTAAACCCTGACCTTAACAGCCTTCGTCCACATCCGAGAGTACTTTTTACCCAGGAAGAAATTGACGCAGCAAAAAAGAAAATCAAAAGCAATGGATGGGCAAAAAAATGTTTAGCGGAAATAATAAGCTACGCAGATAAAAATCTTACTGAAAACAATATCAAAAAAGTAGACCCTTTCCCGCTGGCAATGGCTTATGTGCTTGACGGACAGGAAAAATACGCTAAAAAAGCAAAAGAATATCTGATTTATTATGCTGATAATTATAGCAAAATGCCGCTTAAGAACAATGAATCCAGACTTGCATCTTATCAATTTAATGACAGCAACTGGATCTCACGTAAATTTGTTCCAGCTTATGATTTGATTTATAACTGCAAAATCTTAAGCGATGCAGATAAAAGTCATATTGAAAATAATTTGCTACGCCCCGCCGCGGATGAACAAATGATTGACTACAGAGGGAAAGACTCTCCTTTCCATCAGGATTATAATTTTCAGGCAATGCGGATAGATGCGGTTGGTCAGGTAGGATTTTGTATCAATGAGCCAAAGTATATAAACTGGGCCATTAACGGTAAGTACGGCTTTTTTAGTATGCTTGCTCGATGCCTTAGCGATGATGGTCTATGGTGGGAAAAAACTGTCAGCTACCATATAACCACAGCGATTCCTCCACTTGTAAAACTTGCCCAGGCTGCATATAATAATAACCTTGACTTATGGCATACCCCGGTTCCCGATAAACGATTGTATCTACGCGACTGGCTCTACCCGGTGGACGGCAACAACGGTCCAAAAACTTTACAAGGAGCTTTTGATTCTCTGTTCTACCTCATGTTTTCCGACCAGAGCGCGCCAGCATTTGGCGATGCTGTCCATATGAAATGGTATGGAGAAATGTACTATTATCTGGCTCAAAAACACTATCCGAATGATAGATACAAATGGTTTAATAATAGAAAAGTACATCGCAGTGGCTGTTTAGATGACGTTATGAGGTTGCTATACTGGGATGGTAAATATTATAAAGGCGAGCCTTTCCGTATCGGCACCGGTAAATTCGCCAACAATGGGATCGCTCTTAACGGAAGCACCCTCTTCCCATCTACCGGCTATGCGGTTTTGAGAAGAGATGAAAGCAATCCTGATTCCACAGCATTGGCTTTTACATATGGAGTATGGGGCGGAGGCCATAACCATGGAGATAAATTATCGTTTATTCTGTATTCAAATAAAACTACGCCAGTTTACAAGATGAATTACAGGCAGGGTCCATACGCCTACCAGCGCGCTACTGTTTCAATGAACACTGTTGTTGCTGATGAAATTTCTCATTGGGCTGATGATTCATTTAAAAATCCTAATACTGGCATACTGGATTTTTTCCATGCGGATAAATCTATTCAAGCTGTAGGAGCGTATACTAATCGTGCGTATCAGGATATAAGCTTCCGGCGCGCAATGCTTTTATGTCCAGATAATTACCTTGTAGATATTTTTATCTGCCGCAGCCCTAACGAACATCAATATGATTATGTGCTCCATGCTGACAGTTTGTGGAATAAAAAAGACGCAAAAATCAGAGGTAAACTCGGTGCTGGAAACGGCTACCAGTATATAGATGTAATTGATACGAAAACAAGCATTAATTACAAAACGACATGGTCGTTTCCTGCTGATAAACCGCAGAACAAACTGATATTTAACATGTTTGGAGACGGAGAGAAAACACAATTCCTTGAATGTCTGGCTCGTGCCGGAGACAAAAATGAAAAGCGTGCGGCTTTAATAGCAAGAAGAAAAGCAAAAAATACTGTTTTCATATCTGTTATGGAAATTCCCGGTAAGGGAAATCAAATACAAAATATAGAGTTGTTAAAAATAAAGCAAAATAAACAAAAGGATTATGTTGTCGGTCTAAAAATAACCCATAAAAATGCTGTTGATTATCTATTCTACAATGAAACAGACTCAAAACATGAATACAAAAATTTCAAATTCAAAGGACGTGTTTTCTGGGTACGTTATGTTGATGGAAAGTTAACAGAAAAATCATTTATAAAAGCTGAAGAATTCAGCGATTCTAAATATAATTTAAACAAATAAAAAAAAGTATTATTTCATGAAAAAAATTGCTATTATTGGTAACGCCGAAGCGTTTATTCCAAGAATTAAACATTTGGAATTCGATATTCAAAATTATTGCTGGGATGATCTTGTTAACAAAAAAATAAACAATGTAGATGCGGCTATGTTTTTCCCAGCCAGTGAAGAAAAAAACGCATGGTATAAACCATCACTGGAAGAAGCCGGTGCTATATTGGATCTTGCACAGTCAGGAGTTGGAATATACACCGAATGTCTACAGACTTACGGCTGGAGATTACGCGACGCTATAGGGACACAGAGTTTTCTCGAACCACGCACAACATGGCGTGAAAGAGCCTTTATAACGAATACACCAGGACAGTTTGATGTTTTCTGTAAAGGTGATATCCTTGATTGTACAAGCGCGACTATTGCAATTGGCAGAAGCAACCATCTACCCATACTGACAGTTGGTAATGTAAGTTGTCTTTACAATACTAGTGATGCGGAAGGAGAAGAAGCTGCGCAGGATTCAAAGCATTTTCATGTATTGTATAAATTCAGAGATAAACGCCACCAAATATGTGCTAATATTGACATAAGGAATAGTATCAAAAAAGGGTTTTTGCCTTATCAGAGATGGAATGCTTTGATTGACAGAATAATTCTTTATTTAACTGACGAAACCAGCGAAAAGGCAGAGTCGCCTGAAAAACTCTGGATGATACCGAAATTAGCAGATAGACAAACAGCTTATCAGGAAGCAGTTTTAAAAAATCTTGAGTGGTTTGCTAATGTTTTGCCTCAAGCTGATGGCTCAAAAGGAGTGTATGAAGGCTATGACACATACGGTCATATTATGGACGGGCTTAGACCAGAATGTCAAATGGAAACAGCTTTGATGTTCCATCACGCTGGAGATTTTTTCAACAAACCAGAGTTAAAAAAAATTGCTGAGAATCTTGTTGATTTTACTCTAAACAGCGGTCTTCAGATAACAGATAAAAATGCTAATGACTATGGGATGTGGCATTTTTACAAACAATTCCGTGATGTTTCAAGTGCATATATTGATACTGCAGCAAGAGCTGCTTTAGGACTCTTGCATTTTTATGAATTAAAAGGGCAGAAGGAATATCTTGAGAGAGCTGAAATTACCTTGACAACCTTGATGAAACTGCAGAATGAGAATGGTGTTTTACCTGACTGTATCACTGGCGGAAACATGAAAAGAGGTGGACTTCATACCGCCAGTGAAGAAGTAAAAGTTTTACAAGGAAGAAAACACGGCACTCCTCATCATCATTCAAGCGTTGTAAGTTCTTTTGTAAAAGCATACTTGGTCACGAATAACAAGAAATATCTAGATTTTGCCGCAAAAGTTCAGGAAGCAATGGATGCTGGTTTTCCTGATAAATTTGAAGATGAATTTGTGTATAAATTTACTATCGGAAGATACCTGCTGGGGCTTTCAGCCTTAATGCAAACGCCACTTAGAGGAAGATTTTTACCTTCTGTACAGAAGGCAATAAAATATCTTCTGCCACTCCGACATGAGTCTGGAGCATTTGTTTCTGGAGTTCACGGGGATCTCTCTGGGCGTACTTTTGAGACAGGTATAATGTATTCCGATGATGACGAAATAGCTGATAATCTTTATACTAATAATTATCTGGGAGTAGCTCTGCAGATGCTTGATCCGCAAGAAGCTGGATTTAATGCGGATATTTGTGTCAAGCTTCTAGATTTTCAGGTCTCAATTCAGAACTTATGCAAAATAGGCAATATTGAAGGTGGCTGGACTAGAGCATTTAATCTTCGCACTGGTGATCCCTTTGCATTTAATGGAGACATTGGTTGGGGACCGTATTGTATGCTGACTGGATGGTGCAACTCTATCATATCGCTTGGATGTTTAATGTACATGATGAAAAAGAAAATCATTTTATAAAATTAAACTATTATCAGGATTGACAAGACAACAATGAATTCACTAACCCGTACACGCCGATCTGTCCGCGGTAAAACCGTAGATAGAATACCGGTTTTCCCGATACTTCTTGCTCCTGCATGTAGAATCGCAGGCGTAAGACAATATGATTTTTTCACAAATTCAGAGGTACTTGCGGATACTCTGATTCAGGCAAGAGATATATTAGGATTCGATGGTATTTATGTATCTAGGGACAACTGGGTTTATCACGAGGCACTTGGTGGAAAACTTGAGTTCCCCAAAGATGACGAATCATTTTCAAAAGAGGTGCTTCTGTCCCGGATGAAAGACTTCCGATCTTTGAAAGTGCCGGATCCATGGAACGCCCCCGGAATGAAAACAGTATTAGAAGCTGCAAAGCGGGTTGTTGAAAAAACGGATGGTAAATATTACATTCAAGCGAATATAGATACCGGTCCATTTAGCCTTGCATCTGTACTTAGAGGAGCAGAGAATTTTATTTTTGATCTCTATGATGAAAACCGCAAAGATGTGGATGATTTCTTACGGTTCTGTACCGATGTTGTAGTTGAATATGGAAAGGCAATGATTGATATTGGAGTTCATGCGATTCAGATGGGAGATGCAACTGCCAGCCTGCTTGGAGATGATCTCTTTCAGAATTTTGCGCTCCCCTACCTGAACGATGCTTTGGAGCGACTTTCCGGTACTGAATGCGATTTGTGGGTCCATATTTGTGGAAATACCAAACATCTGCTTCCTTATCTGAAGCAACTTCCCATGGAAGGTTTTGAATTGGATGCCATGGTGGATATGAAAACAGCGCGCGAACTTCTTGGGGGCAGGATTGCAATAAAAGGGAATATTGACACCAGCTTTCTGCTTCAGGCAGGGGAGCAAGAAGTATACGATGCATCAATAAATTTACTCAGGCGTGTGCCGCATACAACTGGGCTGATTCTTTCTCCGGGATGCGGAGTGCCAAAGATGACTCCAAAGAAAAATCTCATTGCAATGCTCCGAGCTTCGCAAGACTATAAAATCTCCAGATAAGCTGTTTAAAGTTGATAAATTTAAAGGCTTTTTTATATAACACTATTTTTATTTATTTGGCATCATGGTTGAAAAAATGTGATAATTTGCACATTAAAAATATTTATCAAAGGATTTAAAAATGAAATCATCTTTCCGTTTTCGAGGAGTACAACTAGATCTGGCACGTCAGGTTGAAACTTTGGAATTTATTAAACAATTTACCGACATTATAGCGGCTAATGGCTATAATGTTCTATTCTTGTATCTTGAGGGACGGGTGCGAACTGAATCATTTCCATATCCAACAGATAATGAGTGTTATACTCTTGAACAAATGTGCGAAATTATTGAATATGCATCATCAAAAGGAATAGATGTAGTTCCTGGCATTTCACTTCTTGGGCATGGGGAATTATTTTTAAAACACGAGGAATTGGCGGAACTTGCGGAGTTGCGTGATGGACGGAATGGACGCTTCTGGGCTAACCATAAACATGTATTTTGTCCCTCACAGAAAGCGACATGTGAATTTTTTGAAAAATACTTAAAAGAAATTTGTGCTATTTTCCCGTCAGAATATATCCATATTGGTCTGGATGAAGTATGGGATATTGGATACTGCGAAAAATGCAAAGAACAGGCAGTTGATTTTATGGGCGAACAAAGCTTATTTCTCAATCATTTACTGCATTGTCATAAAATTCTCACGAGTTTTGGTAAACGCGTCATGATGTGGGATGATATGTTTGAATATTATCGTGATATTCTGGAGAAAGTTCCAAGGGATGTGATAATGGTTAACTGGCAGTACTATAATGATGTTCAACATTATAGAGGGCATTTTACCAATCTCAAAACGGAACATATTTTAGCAGAATATGATCGTCTTGGATTTGAATATATCATAGCTCCATCAGATTATTCTTCTGCAAATGTACGTACTTTTACTGAGTATTCTGAAAATTTCAAACCACTTGGTGCACTAATAACAACTTGGGAAAAAGAAACCTGTTTTCTATATAAATCAATGCCAACAATAGCCTATGCTGGACGCTTATGGAGTGATGAAACAGGCAAGCCTGAGGATGAACTATTTACGGATGCGATGGAAAATCTTTTCAGACTCCGTGATGAAAAAATAATTGCGATATTACGATTTAATACAGAAAGAACTTTAGACAATGAAATTCCGGTTTCCTTGTCGGCACTTTTGACGACAAAATATCACGGATTCGATTATGGAGGCTTTGAAGCATTAAATTTATTGAGATTAAATCTTGAAAATATTTTAAAAACGGTAAAAAATAAATTAGGAAAAATAATTATTCAAGATATTATTGATGCTTGTTATTACAATATCTTTAAGTATCGCCTGCATAAATTTACTCAGGATTTATTTGACCCAATGGGAAATACCGAAAAAGCTGAGTTGGAAATCAATAAGATTTATCAAGATGTAAAAACTTTTGGTAAAACTCGCGTGCAAAAATGGAACGACTACCGTCCTGGAATCAAACCGTGTCATATCGCAAAACTTCATGAAAAATATCTTGAACTTATAAAATCTCTGCCGGAACAGGCAAAAAACAATGGCATAATGCGGGTTCGCTTTTGTTTACCTGATGGTTTTTCCGCAGAGCACTGCAAAATATCATTAAAGTACTCTGGTTCTTGGCATGATATATCTATAGGTTGCTATAAAGGTCTTAATAGCGAAGATGTTTTGTTTACAAAAACATTTCTAATTCCTAGTTCTGTTGTGCCGGAGGTATTTAGGATGGAGGCATGTGGTTATGGCGGGCAAGGATTAACATTTGTAGAAATATTTACCAATACAGGATCTTATGTTCCATCTGTGCTAATATCAGCAACAGGCAGAGTTACGGATCCAGAATATGTATTAGATAATGATTGCAAATGGTGTTTTATAGGCGAAAAAGATACTCTTAAAGCATTCAAAAATCGTAAAGTGGCAGAAGAAATACATTCCGTCGAATATAGCTTTTAAAAAAACTAAATATCCATTTACCTTAACAATTAAATAATATAATGAGAGTAGAATATGAATAATACAGCAGTATCAATTAACGATAATCAGTTAATTGTTGACGGCAAAGCATTTTTTTTGCGAGGAGCCGAAATCCACTATTTCCGTATGCCGGTTGAGACTTGGAAAGAGTCATTGACAAAAGCAAAAGCAGGCGGGATTAATACCACTTCAAGTTATATGCCCTGGTGTTGGCATGAACCAGAAGAGGGAAATGTTGATTTAGATGGTAGAACTTGTCCTGAACGTAATCTAAAGCTGTTTCTTGATCTTTGCGTGGAATTGGAATTAAAAATGATTGCGCGTCCGGGACCATTTGTGAATAGTGAATTGCGTCTTGGCGGTTTTCCTGAATGGTTGTTTCGAGACCATCCTGAAACCATGAGTCGCAAATTTGACGGAGAAACATCACCGGGACGTCCTTGTCCTGCCGAAGGAGAAACTGTTTATCGGGATTTTGTAAAAAACTGGTATGCGCAAATTGTGCCCTTGATTGTGGAATATGGTGCGGCAAACGGCGGTCCGATAATCATGTTTCAACCCGATAATGAATTATCCGCGGCGTGGAGTTATGGCTTTGGTAATTCTCTATATGACCAGAAAATAATCAATCATTTCTGGCCTAAATGGCTTCAAAAAAAATATGAAGCAATTGAGGCTTTAAATAAAAACTATTATAGTAATTATAAATGCTTTACTGATATTGAAGTGCCGAGAAATATATCGAAAGACAGATCAGGTAAAGCATGTTGCTGGGACTGGATGAATTTCAAACGCTGGTTCTTTGCCGATTACGGTGCGACTTTAGCAAAATGGGCAATTGATCTTGGAGTGAAAGAACCGATTATTTTCAATGAACCAGTTGCCGGTTTTTATGGACACGGGGATCATGCGGGGGTTGGCTCAGTCATGCAGGAATACGGTATAAACGGGGTAACTTCATGTCATACCTATGCTGACCGGATTATGGATTTGGAAGGTATTCAAAATACTATTCTTGGAATAAAAGCTGTTCGGTCAAGTCCTTGGGATGGACCTGCTTATTCTCTGGAAGCCAATGCCGGCTGGTATGTACCGCGCCTTGGTCGTTCTGAAATAAACTGGGAGACGTTACTGCGTCTTGGAATTGCTCATGGATTACAAGGAACTGTAATTTACCCTTATGTTGCAAACGAAGTAAGTTATGATGATACTATTGAAGGACCGGAATATTGGTCCCCATCCTGTATTGATATTGATGGTTCAATTGCTCCTGCGTACTATTACCTGAAAATTTATAACAGCTTTATTGATTCCTGGGAAGAATTATTAACTGACTCTGAGCCAGTCTGTGAGCTTTCAATAGCTTATTCTCCCGCATATCGCCTAATTGATTTTTTTGGTGCACCAACGTTGATGGAAGAAGAAAATACAAAAGAAACTATGCTGGCAACTGTTGGCGGAGAAAGTTTCGATACAGAGCCGGTTCTTGACAAATCCGATGGAGCCATCGGGCATGACTGGGTTGATGGATATGAAGGCGTATCCAAACAGACAGTCAAACCAGAAGCTGGAATGTGGAAAAAGTCAAAGATACAATGCTACTGCTTTCAAGAATGAATTACGGTTATGAACTCCTTGAGTTGACAAACCCAAATAAGAAAGCTGGAAATGGCTGTATTATTGTTGCAAGCACTGGCTCGCTGGAAACAAAAGCTATCGATTATCTCTTGGAACATCTAAATAATGGTGGCAAATGCATTTTTGCGCCAACAGTTCCGATTTTTAATGAATATGGCAAGCGTGATGAACGCTTACTTGATTATTTAAATATAAAATTGAATGATGTGGTACGCCCTGCAGGTGGAGCTTTGATGGATTATGGCTGTCGTGTAGTAAACTATGCTGACAATAAAAAAGTTGGTGTAAATAACTGGATATTTATTCATGATTTCCCTGAAGATGGCATTCAGATTGCAAGCTACAATAAACAAACTATCGGTGCTTTCTTAAAACAAAAAAATGTTGCTGTAGTTGGCATTGAATCAACATTTACAACTTTAGCAAGTCAAAATTTTTGGGAATATGTAATTACTGGATTGACAGCGCTGAAACCAACAGTAAAATGTCAAGGTAATTATCTCCATACTACATTGCGCAAAGGGCAAAAGAGTTCTGTTTTAACAGTTATAAATCTTGGTTCAACTGGTGTATCTGATCTTATTGTCAATAATCCTTATCCAGGAGTTAATAAACTCGAATTAATACTTGATTTGGGATTGCATGAAGCCCGTTGTCTAGTTCTTGGAGAAGAGCATAATGGAACGAAAATAGTTTATTCCACAAGCGAGCTTCACAAAGATAAACAGACAGGAGATTTGCTGCTTCATGGCCATAGCGGAACCGCTGGAGAAATAGCTTTTGACCATCCGGGCACTGTAATATTGAATGGTAAGAAAACGATAACCAAGGCTCAAGGAGATTATTATATCGTCAATTATGAACACCTAAAGAACGCGATACGATTACGAATGTCGTAGTTTTGTTTAATCTAAACGCCAATAAAAGCGAAATATATATTACTAATCTATTGATATAAAAAAGGGAATTTATCTTGCGGGGTTATCTTGCGGGGATTATCTTGCGGGGTATTATCTTGCGGGGTCCGTCCCTTTAAAAATCCTGTAAAAATAATATTATGACTTCAAAATAACTAATTCAATCTGTTTAAATAACTCTTATTTTAATAAAGAGAGGCGTAGTATATTAAAATAAGCTAATTGCATCTTTATGCTTCGTTTTTGCAAAATACCCATACAGCTAATGATATGATTTGAATTACAATACTCTGCAATCGGTTCTTTACAATATTAGACGCACAAAAAACAGTTTAGCTTTATCAGGGTGCAAAAAAAAGTAAAGTTTCTTCCCGTTCAAAGTATAGCCGTAATTCTATGCATAATAATAGAGTCAGATGCAAAGGTACAATTCAAAACCTGACTCATTCAGTTCTTGAAGAATAGCTGTACTTTCTCCGCCAGTTGAAAGAGAAATTCCTTTATTTTTTTTAATTACTCTTGATTTTTTCAGTTAATGATAGTATACTAATATTAGTAGCCTAGTATTAATTTAATAACAGGATTTTTTATGAAGCGCAAGAAGACATTTTTTCATATACTTTTGCATATTGGTAAAATGATGGATCAGGTAACGACTGAAGAGCTTGCTGTAATTGGCTTACACCATGGTCAGGGGCGTACTTTAGTAGTTTTACTTGAGAATGGCGATATGACTCAGGCAAACATGGCAAGGGGCATGAGAGTCAAGTCGGCAACTATTACCAATATGCTCAAGCCTTTGGAAAAGAGAAAACTAATATCACGCTATACGGATACAAAGACAAATCGCGCAGTTGTTGTGACATTAACGGACGAAGGAGAAAGATTAGCTAAAGAGGTAATTAAAATTTGGGCAAAAATTGAGCAACGACTTGCAGCGCCTTTTGAAGGTCAGGAAACAGCAACACTGTTTGCTCAACTAGAGCTGTTTCACGATACACTTGGCGGAAAAGTTCCAAAATTCGTCGCATATAAAAAATAAAAGTTAGGATTTCAACCTAAACAAGTATACATAATCTATGGAGGCATTAAAATGAATAAGCCAACAATACTAATGACAACCTGCCTGCTCATCGCCAGCTATGCGACAGCTGGTGAAAAAGTCAACTATCCAATAGTAGATACAGGACTGATTCGCTGCTATGATGATAGAACGGAGATTGAATTTCCGCAAAAAGGTGAAAAATACTTTGGTCAAGATGGACATTACCAAGGTAACGTCCCCAGTTATAAAAACAACAAAGATGGCACTGTCAGTGATTTAATTACCGGTTTGATGTGGCAGCGTTCTCCGGGCGAAAAAATGTCTTTGCCGCAAGTGCTTAACAATGTGAAAAAGTGCCGGACAGGCGGTTATAAGGATTGGCGGGTACCGACAATAAAAGAGCTCTATTCACTAATACTGTTTTCAGGAACTGATCCTGACCCTCGAAGTCGTGACAGTTCAAAACTGAAACCATTTATTGATACAGAATATTTTACATTCCAATACGGTGATGAGCGTAAAGGTGAGCGTATAATTGATTCTCAATATGGTTCAAGTACTAAGTATGTCAGTACGACAATGCGCGGTGATGCAACAATGTTCGGAGTAAATTTTGCAGATGGTCGGATAAAAGGTTATGGACTGAAAAATCCTCGTAACCGTGCTGAAGATAAAAAATTCTACTTCATCTATGTTCGCGGCAATAAAAAATATGGGAAGAACGATTTCAAGAAAAATTCTGATAAAACGATAACAGATAAAGCAACTGGATTGACCTGGATGGCTATCGACAGCGGTGCACTTAACGCAGGTAAAAATCGAGATGGTAAATTGGCGTGGCAAGAGGCATTAGCATGGGCTGAAGGACTGAAGTTTGCAGGATATGCTGACTGGCGGCTACCAAACATAAAAGAGTTGCAGAGTATTGTGGATTACACCCGTTCGCCCAAAACCACAAAGTCAGCTGCAATCAGCCCGCTGTTCGATATTTCTACGATTAAAGATGAAGGCGGCAATAAAAACTATCCTTTCTATTGGTCAAGCTCAACGCATAAGAGTCTATATGGTGCCGAAGCTGCTGATTACATTGCTTTCGGGGAAGCCCTGGGTTGGATGCAGGATCGTCGTACCGGCAGGAAAACCCTGATGGATGTTCACGGTGCCGGCAGTCAACGCAGCGATCCCAAATCAGGCAATCCTTTAGGATTCCCTTTTGGTCGTGGTCCACAAGGCGATGTTATACGTATTAACAACTATGTAATTTGTGTTAGGGGCGGCCAGGCAACTCCTCAAACTACTGGATCCCAAATTGAAATGAGTGCGAGTAGAAAACCCAGAGGTCAAGCTCGACCGAGTCAGAGTGCCACGAGTCAAAGTGCTCCTTCAAGTTTTATAAAACATCTCGATAAAAACGGTGATGGTAAAGTGTCAAAAGATGAATTTACAGGACCTAAACGACGCTTTAGCAGACTCGATAAAAACAGCAATGGCTTCATTACAGACGATGAAGCTCCAAAGGGCTTCCTCAGGAGAATATAAGGACGTACAAGAAAATAGACTCTAAATAAGGAATAGTATTATGAAAAAAAGAATATTAAAAATAGCGAGATTATCAACATGCTCATTAGCACTTGTTGCCGGACTTTTAACCAAAACGCTTGTCGCCAGTGATAAAGTTAACAGCACTGAGCAAGTCGCGGGTAAACCTAATTATGTCTTTATCTTTGTTGATGATATGGGCTGGACAGGGACATCTGTTCAATCAGATAAAAATATAAAAGGGTCAAGAAGTGATTTTTATAAAACGCCAAATTTGGAGAAATTGGCAGCTACAGGAGTAATATTTTCCCATGCCTACTCACCTGCTCCCATGTGCACTCCGAGTCGTGCAAGTGTGCTGACAGGGATGAGCCCGGCGCAATTACATGTAACCACGCCGGGACCTGTCAAAAAAGCTTCTGCATCACAAAAAATGGTGGCTCCGACTCACCTGAACTATCTGGAAGAAAAGCAAATAACCATTGCTGAACTGTTGAAAAAAGCAGGATATACAACTGCTCATTACGGCAAATGGCATCTCAATGGTGGCGGTCCGGGGAAACATGGTTTTGATGCTCATGATGGCGAAACCGGCAATAAAGGACCGGGAGTCTACAGTGATCCCAACCCCAAAGATATATTCGGCATCACAAAACGGGCAAACGAGTTTATGGAGCAATCGGTTAAATCTGGCAAGCCATTCTATGTTCAGTTATCACATTACGCTGTACATAGTCCAACCAAAGCCAATTCAAAAACAGTTAAGATATTTGAAAAAACGGCTAAGGGAACCTATCACAAGGCCGCAGATTATGCCGCAATGACAATGGATCTTGATACCAGTGTGGGCATGGTGATGGATAAAATAAAAGCTCTTGGGATAAGTAATAATACTTATCTGATATTTTACTCCGATAATGGGGCTGGAACGCGAAATAATCGAAAAGAAAACTTCCCGTTAAACGGTGGTAAAGCATCCCTTTGGGAGGGTGGAATACGTGTACCCATGATGATAGCCGGTCCCGGGATTAAAGGTGGAATGTACAGTAATACCCCTGTCATTGGATTTGATCTTTTCCCTACTATTTGTGAATTATCTAAAATCAAAAAAGGTTTGTCGGATAAAGTTGAAGGAACAAGTTTGGTCACGGTTTTAAAAAATGGCGGTAAATTAAAACGTCACTATGAAGAGTTGGTATTTCATTTCCCGCACTATGGGAAAGGCCCTAAACAGAAACCGCAATCAGCAATAATTGTCGGTAATAAAAAATTGATTAAAGACTATGACTCCGGCGAACTTAAATTGTTTGATCTGGATAAAGACATAGGTGAAACTAATGATCTCGCAAAAAGTAACCCTGAAGAGACAGAAAAACTTCATCAACGGCTGCTGGCATATTTACAAATGGTGAAGGCGCAACTGCCAACAGTGAACAGTGAATACGATCCTGATGCAGTTTCCAGCCAACAGAGAAATGGCGATGGCAGTAGATTTTTTTCCAGAATGGATAAAGACAAAGATGGCAAAGTTTCCAAAAGTGAATTTACCGGCCCGGCACGACGCTTTAGCAGACTGGATAAAAATAGTGATGGTTTTATCGCCAGTGATGAAGCACCAAACGGGCCACCGCAAGAAAGATAATAGAGGTGATTCAAAACTCCAAGTTATTTTTTTGTGAGTCCTAATCAGGTGGCACCTGAAGGCAGATGCCACTTCAAACTCCGCTCCTGCGTCGCTACGGAAGCGGAGATGAAATTTAAAGTCTTGCCCAAAAATGACAAGACTTTGTGAGTTAGGATCTAAACCAACGAATTAAGCTTTTGGGAGTGCCAGGAGTGAGTCCCCGAACGACCCAAGCGAAGCGTTGGGACTTCAACCCGTGAAACGGGTGATCCTTCACCGCTTTTAACGTTGACTATAGCAGAACTGACATTATCAGCTCTGACATTATCAGCTCTTCAAAAGTGACTTTTTTATTACATCCAAAGGATGCCTTTATTCCCTGGCGAAGTCCCGGGGATAATGCAGATGCTTTCTAGTCAGAACTGTTCAATGCTAATTTTGCAATTCCAATAATATTTATATAGTTCTACTATGTAAACACTTTCGTGCCTTAATTATCAATCAGCTTCCATCGCAAAACTCACCAATTTATTTTTGAGTGACCCCTAAGCTTGTGGTAAGAGATTAATAAGAGATTAAAGAGCTTTCAGTTCCGTAGGTGCGACTCAATTCTTTTCGGTGATTCACTCCTACGGAGTTATAATTATTTTTTATATTGACCACGGGTTATCACCTGCCTGTGCGTTTCGCATGCAGACAGGCCCGTGGCTACTCTACTACTACGCATAAAGCTTCGTAGGGCAGGCCGGGGTTTTCTTACATTACCTTAAATCATCATAAAGGGACAGGTTGATTGTGATCTTATTATAATTAATGATCTCATAAATCTCATAATGATTGTGATCCAACGGGATTTTTCTTACACCTCAAATTTACTTAGCATTGAACAGCCCTTGAGTGAGTAATACTGTCCTCTGTTTTTGATTAATTTGCGAATAAAAATCATACAGATACAGAGTAGCATTGAATAGTTCTTTCGGCAAAGCCTCAGAACAATGTCCCTGCCCAGAGGACGGTTTTTTTCAGGCTTTAATAAAAAGTCCAAATAGAATTCCCTCGGGGACGGGCTGCAATGTGGGAGCCCAGCACCTGATCTTTATCTGCAAGTGAATGTTCAATCCTTGAAGATATGGAGGAATAATAGTGATGAAACCCGTTGAATTGATATATGCTCAAGACTGTCCTAATGTCATCCAGACACGGACTAATCTTCTATGTGCATTTCCCAGGACTGGGATCACGGCAAGATGGGTTGAATGGGATTGTGGAGATTCTTCTTCGCCACCGCATGTTCGCTCTTACGGCTCCCCGACTATTCTCATTGACGGGAAAGATATTGCCGGTGAAGCACCATCTGAAAACATCTCCTGCTGTCGACGATATGCAGGCGAAAATGGAGAATTCGGTCAAGGTGCACCGTCGGTGAAGATGATTGTAGCGGCATTGAGCCATGACGATAAAGTACCGGCAAAAGTTGAAAAAAACAAGTCAACCGGCGGCTGGCAAGTCTCCATTGCTTCACTTCCTGGAATTGGAGCTTCGCCTCTTGCCGGTCGGTCTTTGCTCAGCCTGCTGGCCCGCCTACGCAGGTCTGTTGAGCAGTTTAGGGTTTGGGTTCCTGATGAAGAAGACATATCTTCTGCCGCTAACGGTTCTTTTTCTTATAATTGCAGTGGTTGGTTTGGCTCATAAGGCGAAAAGCCGCCGCGGATACTGACCTTTTATTCTGGGACTTGTAGCCACCGTTGTCGTGCTCATTGGTAAGTTCGTAATTGGCTCCGACACCGCTATGTATGGGGGATAGCGATGTTGATCGTTGCATCTCTTTGGAATGCCTGGCCCAAAAAGTATGTCATTAATAACAAAAACACCTGTTCTGCTTGTGCCTCCGGAGAGGCAGGTGCTGTAATCAACGTAAACGGAGGCTCTAATAAGTAGTGCTTGGACGAAAACGCCGATTATTTCATTTTGGCTCAAATCGCACATTAGCGGCTTTAAGTCATAAAGCCACGTACCGCAAGGGTATGCAACTTGTGATCTAAAGTTAATGTTACACAGTTTCATCTCAAGGTGGCTGAACGAGCTCAAAAGTTGGGCGTTGGTTCTGTTCCCGCCGTCGTCATTGATGGTAAGCTCGCAGGCTGTTGTTCTGGACGCAGTCCGGACGAAACAACACTTCGCACAGCTGGGCTTGGGCAGTAGTTGACCTCAAAGAGTCATTTGGTGGCAGTATGTCGTTGTTCAGGCATGCTGCCATTGTTTTTTGCTGTGGGTGGTTAGGCTATTGCTCAATCGCAAGGATTACGGAGCCGTTATCAGTCATGGTAACCGGGGAGCCGTTACGGATGGAGATCATCGGAAAGGTATGACCGAACGGGAAGCTAGCAAAGACCGGTCCGTTGATCATAGATGTGTATTTTTTCTGAACTGCCAGGATTTCTTCGCCAGTTCCGCATTCAGTAAAACTGCCGAAAATAATTCCTTTGCAGGCGGTAAGGATGCCGCACTGTTCAAGTTGCGTCAGGCTACGATCAAGCTTATAGGGTTCTTCATTGATATCTTCCAAGACTAATATTGTATCGCTGAAATCCGGTAGGTATGGGGTGCCGCAGAGGGTGTTCAGAACGGTCAAATTGCAGGCGATAATATTTCCGGTTGCATTACCAGGTTTGAGGATATTGAGTTCTTCTGCCAGCTTCAACGATTCTACCGCTGTCTCCAGAGCGTGATATAGATATTTTCGGGTTATTGATGATTCAACACCAGCTAAAGCTTCAGTTAATTTACCGCACATCGGCGCGGCGATGGGGATTCCGGCTTTAAATTTCAACATTGCCAGGTGCAGTGCGGTAATGTCGCTGTAGCCGATTAGCGGCAATTGACGACTGCGGAGCAGATCCCAGTCCAAATAAGGTAGTAACTGTGCAGAACCGCTACCGCCACGCACGCACATAACCAGATCAATCGAGTCGTCCCGCCAGCAACAATGGAGGTCGGAGACGCGTCCGGCAACTTCGCCGGAAAGCCATTCGACCCCGGCATTATCAGCAAACACGTGCGGCATGATGATGGTTTCAATGCCATGCCGGTTAAGCAGTTCACAGCCGGCATTGACCCGTGTTGCCGGTGCTTTACCGGCAGGTGCGATGATAGCGATGCGTTTAATTGTTTCAGGCATTAGTTTCATGCTAAAACTTAGATGTTATCCCATGTTTTTGCAAATTGTAAAAAAAGTTTTATAAAAAATATAATCTTGTTATGGTTGTTTTGCTATTTTATCCCATGTTATTTTGCGAACTTTGTCAGTTCCAAGCTAAAGCGGCAGAGGACTGCCGCGATCCAAAGCGACTTTGTCGCAGGGATTAACCGTCTGTTTTTCATGTTGAAGTATGGCTGTTTCGCCGAAACCGTCACTTTTGTGCGTTTAAATACGTTTTTTTTACACTTAATCTCTTGTCAATTGGCCTGTTTAAATGTATGTTAACCGGTTTAAATTCAATCGCATATTTTGCGGGGGATAACAGGTCTCTTTGTCAACTATACTTTGATAAAAGCAGTAGATGACATATTTCATTTAAGTTTTGAGCTGTAATCGCTCATGACATACAACTAAAAAATACCCGAATGGGTATAATTTTACAGAGGTTTTTTTATGGTTATAAGAAAAATGAATTCGGTTTTTCATCGTCACGGACGTTGGTTATTTGCTATTATCACTTTAGTAATCATTTTTACTTTCGTTGGTTTTTTGACGCCGGGATTCCGCAGTCTATTTGTTCGCGAAGGGCATGAAGCACTGGTTGGAACTGTTTTTGGTCAAGAGGTAACTTATGCCGAAATGCGCCAACAGGCAAAACTTGATCAGTTGGCAATGGCGTTGAGCTACGGTCAGCCACTGAACAGCAATATTAGTGAAAGAATCTGGGAAAATGCTTTTAGTTCACTGGGGCAAATTGCCGCCGCTAAAAAATGTGGTATCCGAGTCAGTGATAAACAGGTCGCGGATTATATTGCAAAGCTTCCGACTCTGAAAGGAACTGACGGTAAATTAGACTTGCAGAAGTATAAAGATAAACTTAAAGAAGTGCGCAAGAACGGCTATTCTGCCACCGATTTGGATACTGCAATCCGTCTATTACTGCTGCGCCAGGCCTATAATGCGCAGGTGATGAACAATGTTATTATTACTGATAATGAACTGAAGTCATTTTATAATTTCTTTCTGGAAAAGACTACGGTTAAAATGGCTGAATTCAAGGCTGCTGATTTTATTGGCAAAGTAAAACTCAGTGATCAGGATATTGAAACATATTTTGCCGCCAATCACGGCCGATTCATTTTACCGGCTGAATACAGGGCTGAGCTAATTGCTTTTCCACTGAAGAATTTTGCTGCCGCTGCGGCTAAGCAGGTCACTGAAGAGCGCCTGAAAGAATTTTATGCTGCGAACAAAGCTGACTTTAAGACTGCGAAAGGGAAGTTGCAGCCGTTGTCAAAGGTTAAAAAACAGGTTACGGCACGGTTGGTTAAATCCTTATCCAGTGAATTGGCGCTCAATGCCGCTCAGGTATTTGCTACAGAACTTTATGATATGTTGGATGAAGTGGATGCTACTGAACAGTACAAGACTTTTGCGGATAAAGTGAAGAGTAAAAAAATTGCTTCGATTAAGACCGCATGGTTTAAATCAAATGAAGTTAAAATTGGTGATGTTGAATCAGCGATGCTGGTAAAACAGATTACGCTGATTGAGAGAGAATTGCCGATTTCAGATGCGGTGGTGACTGAAGATGCGGTCTATGTCGCTTATCTGTTAGATAAAAAAGAATCGCGTCCTGCTGAACTGAAAGAGGTTAAAGCGCAGGTGATTAAAGAGCTGAAAAATCTTAAGTCAATAGCATTGGCCCGTGAAACCGCCGGTAAAATAGCATTGAAAATAGCTCAATCCAAAGCGCCTGGGAAATTGATTGCGGCCAAAGTCTATGGTTTTAAGGCGGTTGAACCATTTACCCGACGCAATTTGCCTTATGGGCCGAATGCCGGAGCAATTGTACAGGAATCTGAGAAGCTGGCTGTTGGTAAAGCTTCAATGCCAATTGATACTGCCAGGGGGGCACTGATTATTTATGTGGAAAAACGCACGTCGCCGGATAGTAAAAATTTTGCTAAACAAGAGCAGCTGATTCGTTCTTATTACCGTTCCATGAAAGTACGGGCTGCACAGAGTAGCTCTGCTAACTGGTGGCGGTCAAACTGTAAATTCCTAGAAAATAAGAAAAAATGATGCGTTGCTTGGATAACCATAAAAATAAAGATTATGCGCTGGGTAAACACCTGACAATTGAATTTTATGATTGTGATTCGTTGTTGTTGGCTGATCCAGACTATATGGAACAGGTTTTTGTCGCCGCTGCCAAAGCGAGCGGGGCAACAGTTATCAAGGCTGATTTTCATAATTTTGAACCGCAGGGGGTCAGCGGTGTCGTAATTATTGCCGAGTCTCATTTTTCTGTTCATGCCTGGCCTGAACATGACTATGCGGCAGTTGATATTTTTACCTGTGGTGAAAGTATTAATTTCGAAGTTGCGGTTGAAGCTATTAAAAAAGGTCTGAAATCCGCAAACACTATTGTTTCCAGTTCGATGAATCGCGGGGTCATTTCCAATAACGGTCTTGAACGGGAAGTGCCGGTATGTGAAGACCGCACCCATGCCTATTCAATGTCCTGGGAGAAACGTTTTGAAGACAGCCATGCCTGGGGCTTGCTTGCTTCAGTTGATATTTATTCATGCAACCCGGCGATTATTCGCGACGCGAAATTGATTAAACAATTTGTCCGTGAACTTTGTGTTAAAATCGATATGAAACGCTATGAAGATTGCGTGGTTGTCAATTTCGGTGAAGATGAACGGGTCGCGGGTTTCAGTATGACCCAGTTAATCGAAACCTCATTGATCTCAGGGCACTTCGCCAACTGTTCCAATACCGCATATCTCGATATTTTCAGCTGTAAGTTTTTTGACCCGCGTGAAGTCGCTGAATTTGCCATCTCATTTTTCGAAGCTGCCCACTACCGGCTTCAGGTTGCCTTGCGCCGATAATTACGAAGAAAATACTTTTAAATGAAATAAAAGTTAAGATTTCAACCTAGACAAGTATACATAGTTTTTGAACGAAAACAATATAGTGTCTGTACTCCAACAAAAGATGCCATTTGCGCAGTTGATGCTAAGACGGTTGATGTTAATGTGAAGCTGGCATCAAAAAAGGATTTGATCTGGTTGAAAAGCTTAAGAAATTCCAAACAAGACCAGGCAGATATTGAGAGGTTGGAAGATGAAGAATCCTGAAACAGTCTTTAGGCAGTTGGGCGATCTTTATGAATTTTATCGCGAGATTATTTACATAGTAGCACTATATAAATATTTTTGTAACGCAGATCAGCTGTTTGCAATCAAGCGAAAATTCCAACCTGTTTTTGTGTGAGTCCTAAATGTAATATGTCCCCCAAAGGAGTAGAGTAGATATTATGAGTTTAATTTCACAACAGATTAAAAGTTATATGGATAATTCCTCGTGGATCAGGAAGATGTTTGAAAACGGCATTGAACTGAAAGCTCAACACGGCGCGGAAAATGTTTTTGACTTCAGTCTGGGTAATCCAGATATCCCACCGCCGGCCAAAGTAGGCGAGACGCTTAAATCAATCGCTAATGAACTGCATAAGCCGTTTGCGCTGGGTTATATGCCGAACGCCGGTTATCCTGAGACAAGAAAAGCATTGGCTGGATATCTTAGCCGTGAACAGGGGATGGAGATTGGGGTTGAACATGTTTTGGTTACCTGTGGAGCTGCCGGGGCGATAAATGCCTTTTTTCGGGCTGTTCTTGAATCAGGAGACGAGGTTATCTGTCCGGCACCATATTTTGTTGAATACGGTTTTTACGCCGGTAATTTTGGCGGTAAATTGTGTCCGGTGAAATCGAAACCATTGACCTTCGAACTTGATCTCGCGGCCATCGAAGCTGCTTTTACTGAACGTACTCGGGTTGTTTTAATCAATTCGCCCAATAATCCGACGGGTAAGATCTATTCCCGCAAAGAACTTGAAGCCCTGGCGGCATTGGTCAAAAGATATAGTGAACGTTACGGCAAACCGATTTTTCTGGTCTCTGACGAACCATATCGTTTCCTTAATTATGATAACAGCGAATTGCCGTCGGTATTCTCGCTTTATGAATATAGTATTGTCGTTGGTTCATTTTCCAAAAGCCTCGCATTAGCTGGTGCGCGAGTTGGTTATTTCACAGTCAACCCGGCAATGACTGGTGGCGATGAGTTGGTGAACGCGGTTATTATGACCAATCGTATTCTCGGTTTTGTTAATGCTCCGGCATTGGCGCAGCGAATTCTCAATGAAACGATTAATGAATCCGTCGACCTTGATATTTATCGTTCAAGACGCCAAGCCATGGCCGAGGTGCTTGATGCCGCAGGGATTGAATATTTAATGCCGCGTGGTGCGTTCTACTTCTTTCCGAAATCACCGGTTGAGGATGAAATGAAATTTATTGATTTGCTGATGGATGAAAATATTCTGGTTGTGCCTGGGCGCGGCTTTGGTTATCCCGGCTACTTCCGACTGGCATTCTGTGTCGATGAAGCTACCATCCGCCGTTCAAAATCAGGCTTTATCAATGCCATGAAAAAACTCCATTAATTTATCTTCTCCGCTCTGCGGCGAACCTAAATATACAGGCTCCGCCTGGGTTAACGGGCGGGGTTAACAGACGGGGTCTGACATCATCTGATGTTTGTATTCGTGCATTCGCGGCTACCTGTACTTTTTAAATTTGCGCAGGGTGTGGATTGTGGTGGAGACGATATCGAATGCGGCTTCTGGTTCCAGGTGTGAAGTTTCGGCTTCATAGCCGCCTTGCAAGTAGAAATTGTCCGGGGTGATGTAACTTAGATAATCGGTTGAGTTGTAGAGAATAAAGGTTTTTCTGAACGGTGAATGCCATTTGATTTCCAAGCCTGGTTCGCAGAGCAGTTCGCCCGGGACACCGACAAAGGCAATGTCGCCGATGGTCAGAAACTGGAGTTCAGCTTCAACAGTTGATTTATTTGCGTATTGCGGCAGACGACCTTCAACACAGCCTGTTTCGCGAAATTTCACTGTAACATGTGCAACTGTCGCGGTTAATTTGCAATTTTCCTGTTTATAGGCAATCTGGTTCCAAACTGCTGTGGAGAATGAGTTGATGACCTTGCGGCTTAATGCTCGACCCATTTCTCTGGTGCGTGAAAAGCCGGACTCAAAATCTTTGGGATGCAGATCCCCGCAGGCGCCTGAAGTGAACAGGCAGAAACCGCCGAGCTCACGTTCAACCTCTTCCCGCAGGACTGCCGGATAATCTGATGAGATTTTGTGCGCGGAAGCCCCTTCACTTTGGCAGGTGAGGGGGTGGGCGGCGTAATTTATCAGGGTTGCGGCAGGTTGTCTGGTTGAGCGGTTGACAAAATAGACAATACCGAGTTCCGGATCGGTTATATTGTTTGCCAGCGGGGTTAGATGTTTATTGGTCGGAAGATATTGGCATGAATTATCCGGCATAATTACCCGGCGGTTGATATTTTCATGGCATGCCAATGAATAATGATAAAGGTCAACGGCAATCTGATTGCTGAATGCCTGTTTGACTACGGTCACACTTTTTTCAATCAACAGTTGACGATAACAGTTAAATTCATTCAGTAGTTTGTCGTCAAAATTTAAATTAGCTAAACGTCGGGTATGCGGCCCTGAATGGGTATGGGTGCAGGTGAGTATTATCTGTTCAGGCGACAGCCCGGTTGCTGCGGCACAGGCATGGCGAATATCAGTGATAAAATCTTTGTCCAGTCCAATCAGATCATAACTGAGTAGAATAGCTCTGGAATTTCCATCATCAAAACTGATACCGGAGATGAACAGTGGATCGTGGACACCATCAGAAGTAACGCGCGGTCCGTAACCGGCCAGTAAGACACCCGGTTCTGGAGTTATCTCAGTTCTGAATGTTGATATTTTTAACATATTACTCCATTTTTGTAATACAATAGAATTGTATTTTTATTAGTATTTTGAGACATCCTGGCGACACTCGCAGAGGACGAAGTAAAAACCCTAATCCCCATGGGGGATTATTTGCCTACGCGCCTGGCACGTGACTACGAACGTGCCTTAGAAGTCGCAGGGTACTATTTTTATTTCCGGCAAAGCCGGTTATGTTCATCTAATAACTATTAAATATTCGTATGACTGAACTTGGACATGCACGGGAATTAGCTAGCCACTACACTAAAAGGTATTCGTTGTCGGAGTTCACAGATAGTATGAGAAGGTTGACCTCCTCATACTATCTGTGAACTTCAACAAAAACTCACACTCGCGCCCCTTTTTCGTGTAACGTCTAACTAAAAAAAAGCACTTGTTCATTACGCCCAATGGATTTTAATTTTAGTCATGGGTGCATTACCTTCGAAACGCAGGATGGGGAATTCCGGGTCGAAATCATCAACAGTCCAACGTTTGGCATCTGTGGTAATTTCACTGATTTTTTTTCCCGCGGCGACGAGGTACAATTTAGCATCATCCTGTTTGAAATGAACTACTTCAATGGTCAGCATATTATCGCTGAATTCGCATTTGCCGATGTCGACTGCGCCTTGCATCAAGTGCATATCAGTGGAAAGCAATTGCGGTTGACCGGTTTTACGACGCAGGGCAAGCAATTTACTGTCATGAGCGGTGAGACCTTTAACGGTCAGCTTCCCTGAAACTATACCCAGATTTTTTCTGTCAAAGAACGAGAAGAGATAATATTCATCGTTATCCGTTAGCGGAACCGTGAAATCTTGAATCTGTTCGCTCCAGTTGGTCATGCCGATAATTGTAAAATCATCATTTACCTGTGTTCGATAAAGCGAAGCATAACGTTGGTCGGGAAATTGATCAATAATTTGAGCGGCCTTAGGATAAACCGGCAGGAGTTTTGAAATCCATGTCATGCGCTCTTCGTAACGCTGTAAATCTTTCAACGGATCAGTCAGGAGCAGACCGCCGGGCGACAATGCCGATGCGGTCAGTTGGGTTCTAAACTCCGGTTCGGAAAATATCTGTTCAACTGAGTTGCCGTCACCGGTCTGCTCTGCCACCAGTTCAGATGGATTATTGCGCAGAATAATATTTTCTCGATGGTTGCACCACCAGCGATTGTGCATAAATGCCATAATCAGTTCTTTGCCGTAGACTTGAGGCGCATAAGGCTGCGATTTTTGGTTATTCTGGTACCATTTGGGATGGTTGTCGGTCTGTACCCGGTGCATGTCCACTCGCCCTAAGGCCAGTCCCATCATGCCTTCACCTTCGACTAGAACATCCGGCCCGGCGGCTTCACGGATGACTTCAAATGAACGAATCAGCATTTCAGTTATGGTCATTGACGGATTGCGCAGTCTACCGAGCCGGTAGAGGGCGTAGTTCGGCCCGTCAAGTTTAATCCAGGTGACCTGCCAGTCATTAACAAACATTTTAACCAGTTCACATAGCCACTCCAATGATTCATCGAGTGAATAGTCAATCAGTGATGACGGTCCGACATTTGAATTAGGCATCTTGACTGGTTTCCCATTTTTATCAAGCAACAGCCATTCGGGATGTCCTTTGACCACTTTGGTTTCCAGGTTCTGAATATAGGGGGCGAGCCACAGACCGAATTTAAGTCCCATACCGGTTACTTTTTGTGACAATGCTCTGATGCCGTCGGAGAATGACGAGCGCGGCATGCTCCATTCAGACAGATGCATACAGAAGCCGCCGTCAACTTGAACAAAGTCCAGCGGATACCCTTGGCTTTTCAGTTCGGCAATAACTTCAGCACTGTCCAGCACATCTTCCTGGGTTTTCTCATTACGGTAATACTGCCAGTCATTCCAGCCGGTCGGCGTTGTTGCCGGAATCAGCGGAATTATTTGAGTTGCAGTATGGTTGGCCCATTGCTCGAGTAGACTATTAAGGTCATCACCGGTGATTATGACAATTGGATCCAGGTTTTTCCTGAAATCATTGGTTATACGTAGACCGTCAAGCTTGGCTTTATAGATTAACTGCATTTGACCGGTGGTTTTATCGCAACTGAGAATGATGGTACCTTCAGACACTTTGAAGGTACTGTTACCGATCAGCGTCAGCTGTTTTCTATCCATTGTAGCAAAAGCCAACAGGCTGCTGTTACTAAGCAGATGCCGGGTGTCATTTTCAGTGTAGAAGCTATTATCAAGCGGAATCGCCGGGGGGTGCAGGCCGTTCTTGTCGATAGAGCCGAACCTGACCGGATCGCCGGGCATATTGAGTCCGAAGCGCAGAAAACGCAATGCATTATGTGGCAATTTAATATTGATAATTTCAATCGCTTCGAGGTAGCGGTCACATTCCCCCGAATATTGCAAAGTCGGGGTGATCATAATCCCGTTATCAATTTTGGCAACCGTCGTTGTCAGCGTGAATCGTTCACTGCTCCAGGTATTATCGCCCGTCATAGTTAAATTAATTAAACTTTCAGACGTTGTCGCCTGCAGATAATCTGATGCTGTATAGCTTTTCATATTTATTCAATTTTTAATTATAGTTTTGTCTTTAATTTTTATTTACTTTAAGAAATGCGTCTAACGCCTGTCTGCCGATTTTACGCATTCTGTTTGTGGTCCGGTTGAACCATGGAAATTCCAGAGTGATTGCCAGGGTTCCGAATTTTTCCAACGTGTAATCTTTCCAGCTTTTACGTGCTTCAGGGCAGGTGTTAAACCCATATTGATTCAAATAGAGTTGTGTCCATTCGAGCAGCCAATAGTGTTTATCTTCAACCAAGTCCGGCATTAATGCTCGGAAATGTTCCGCATCTGCTTTGGTGTTGGTCAGCAGACCATCTTTTTCTTTATCCATCCAGTGATGAATATTCAACAGGTATTGCGGTTTAACTTTATCAATATAGTTTTTCAGAGCCTGCCAAGCGGCATCAGGTTGTTCGATACTCCGATTCAGATCTGCGCCGTTGGGGGCGGTTAAACGGCTCAGTCCATTATATACTCCATCCGGATTGGTCATGGGCAGAAAATGAAACCGATATTTTTTCAACAACGCCTGGGGCGTTGGTGAATTTGTTAATAGGTCGTCAACCATACCTTCGATACAGAATGAACCGGCACTCTCATAAGCATGGTTACGGGCGATAATCATCACATCCTGTTTGTCATCATTACATCCATCAGGAGTATCAATCACCAACACCGGTATTTCGCGTCCCTCATTACTATTACCGACAGAAAAGGTGGTTACCCCGGTAAAACCGGTCTTAGATGCGATGTAATCAAGTGCGGTATGATAACCATACCACGGGGATGTACTGATATGAGTGATGCCAGGCGGCAGTTCAACTGATAGCTGGGCACCACCATTGCCAAGTTCAACCATAATAATTTCCCAGTCATCGGCATCTGAAAATTTAATCATAACAAAGTCATGATGATTCAGGCGCTGTTGAGTGGCATCCTGCCAGTTGATAAAACAGTCGAATTTCTGGTCGTGATCTGTGCAGTTTTCAACTTTTATTGAAAATCGACTGCCAGAGCCTAACGCTTCTTCACTAATCCCCGGTTCGGACCGCCATGATGGACGGACTTCAAACGTGCCGTCCTGGTTTTCAGTTACTCCGTCCATAGAAAAGGGCGAAGCCCCATCAAAGCCGGTAATTATTTTAAATTTTTCAGTCATTTTTTCCCATAATACAATCATAAAATTATTCTATGTGAGTTATTTTATCGCCTGCCAGAATGTTTCGCCCAGATCCAGTTCCTGGTCATCCCATTCTCTACTCATTCGGAATAATTGTGCTCTTAATTCAGCAACTTTTGTTGCATATTCCGGTTTGCCAGCCATATTATTCAATTCACACGGATCATTTTTCAGGTCAAACAGCTGAGTCATGGAGTGTTTACCATCGACCACGTATTCGATTAGCTTATGTTTAAGATCAGATACCCCGCGTTGACAGTCTTTATAGGCTAAATAGAGATAGTCGCGTTCGGTAGTTTTGCCTTGAAAAGCCGGAGCGAAACTTTTGCCTTCAACATTGTCAGGCGGCTCAATGGTTAGGAAATCACAGATTGTCGGATAAATATCCAGCAGATAAACCGCGGCATCAGATTGGTTGTTGGCCGGGATGCCGGGGCCTGCGCAAATCAACGGCACTCTGACGCTATGCTCATAAAGATTCTGTTTACCCATTAGCCCATGTTGACCGACCGCTAAACCATTATCACCGGCCATGATGATAATAGTGTTCTCCAGTACTCCTTTTGTTTCCAAAGCGGCAAGAATTCGTCCAACTTGAACATCTAAATGAGTTATCATCGCATAGTAGTCTCTGATATGTTCACGAATTTCTTCCGGGGTGCGGGGAAAATCGGCCAGCATTTCGTCACGAATATGCAGTTCACCGTTATTGAACGGATGGGCTCCCATAAAATTTTCCGGCAGCTGAATATCGTCAATGTCGTACATATCCAGGTACTCTTCCGGCATCACCCGAGGGTCATGGGGTGCCAGGAATGCCGTATAGAGAAAAAATGGCTGTTCCCGATCATATTCACGGATAAAATTGACAGAACAGTCCGCCAGCAGCTCTGAGGAGTGTACTCCGGCACTGATATGATCACATGGTTGTTGAATAACCTTTTTGCCGCCCATGGGGTCTGGACACCGTGGAATAGTTTTAGCATATTTTCCAGTCGGGTCAAAGTTATAGGCTGGGACATTCCAATGGTCACACATCCCGCCGAAATATATTTCAGCACCGTCATCAAAACTGCGGTTGAATGATTCTCCGCCGTTATGCCATTTCCCGCAGCCAAAACTGTAATAACCGTTATTACGCAATGTCTCGCCCAGAGTAATATCCGTTTCAGGAATTGAAGTTCCGCAATTTTCCAGGTGAAACAAAGTCCGTCCTGAATGGAGCATGGCGCGGCTTGGCATACAGACTGCCGGGCAGGTTCCGCCCGGGATATGGGCATGGGTAAAAGTGGTTCCCATTGCAACTAAACGGTTAAGGTTCGGGGTTATGATATTCTGGTCCCCGATGACATTTACCATATCAAAACGTTGATCATCGGTAAACAAAATAACGATATTGGGTTTGTTATTCATACTTTATTTCCAAAATTTTCGCCAGCTCTGAGTTTCGTGTCAGCATGTCAGTTCATCTTAAACACAGCATAACCACCAATTGGGATATGCACATTAATTGTATTGGATACGGTAACTTCATGCGCCTCCAATACAACATGTGAAGGTGAAAAAACCGTCATATTTCCGCTAATTGTTTTATTCACACAACAGATAATGCTATTGCGATTAGTGGCATTAAACAGGTATTGTTTCCGGCAATCCTGAATGAACAGTTCTCTGGCTCCATAAACTGCTGCGGTAAAACCGATGTCAGCATTATGCCGATTCCAACTGTCCAAAGTGTTGGTCATTGGTTGCAGCCAGGCATCAAACTGTAAAAATTTTAGTTCATCATAAATCTGCAACCAACCATGCAGAATGTTTTTGTGTTCATCCGTAATCTGGCTGAAATCAACTGAAAACGTCGGAACGCCGACAATAATATGTTTGATCAGCATAATCCCCAGGTGATTGATTTTTTCAAATTCATTCCACACCAGATAATCATTATGAACCGGACGAATAGTGGAATTAACAAAAATCCCACGGCAGAGATTTATATCTGGGTCATAAGGAGAATCTGAAACCCTGATCATCGAACCGAATTGTGCCAGCAGGGCATTGCCGTAGTCCTGCTTCAACTCCAGTAACGCATCCGGTTTTATTTTACGGACAGCGTCCCATATCTCCTCCATCAACTTAGCCAGACCTTCATTCATAGTTGCCTGATCATGGGTATGTTCCATTGAGACACAACGTTCCGGTAACAGGTTATACATATCAGTTTTCAGGCCGTCAACGCCATAATCATTCATCAGCCTAATCACACTGTCAACGATATGTTTACGTCCTTCAGCACATGCTGGACAGATCTGATAAAGTGCCCCTCTTGCTAAATATTCCCCGTCTTCAGTTACCGTCGTCAGATGTTTGATTTTTTTAATGGTTTCGCTACCCGGAGCCAGTGAAGTTCCCCCCAGCCATAAGAGTAGTTTCAGCCCCATATCCTGCACCGTTTTGACTGTCGCCTTTAAGTCAGGAAGTTTTTTGCTGTCCGGATAGTAGTCACCGGTTTTGCGGTCATCATAGTCGGTATCCTGCCCGGGACCGAACCAGCCGTCATCAATAATAATGGTTTTGATGCCGAGTTCCGCTGCCGCCTTGGCATTATCAACAATCAAATCATGATTCATATCATCTGAATTCCATGCAGTCCAGGTGCACCAGGTAGGTTCGAGCGCGGCAGTCTGCTGAATTTCAACTAAATTATTCTTAAGTTTGAACAGATTACCGTAGTCTCTCAATGCCATATACCAATTAGGCAATTTAGATTTAATGTAAAGTGCTTCCCGAATAATCGTAGTTTTGCCATATTTGCAGTTACTGCCAGGGCGTATCATTCGAAACAGTAAACGATGATTATAGACTACTAAGCACTGGACTTTCTTTGAAAACCCAGGTTCGTCAATAAAAAATTCACTTTTAATATTTTTTCCCAAAGAACCGAATGCAAAGGCGGCCTGTTCCTCCTGATCAACAAAACAGATGAACGGATAGGCATTACTTTCTCCGCCGACCGCATAGCTGCGCCCGCCGTCAAACCAGCAGTTCAACGGATAGATACTTTTATTATATTCCCGCCCTGAACTGCCGATGACAATTTTTGAAAAATTGGGAAGTTTTGTTTCAATAATATAGCTAATTTCTTCAACATTCATCAAAGTGCCATCGTCACGTTTTATCGTCAAATCCAGCACCCCATCATTAAAACAGGTCGTCAATTTATAACCATCAACCTGATAACTTTCATCTTTTAATCCGATCGCAGAAAAAAAAATCTGCTCTCCTTCAATGGTTAATTCAATATCTAACGTTTTCAACATAAACTTACTACCTTTTCTTTTTATTTTTATAACGTATAAAACAAACCCCATCCGGTTCAATTGTAACTTCAAGCTTACCTTGAGCAAAATCCAACGCCTTATTATCCCAGATATTAAATAGTTTAGTTCCCATTGCCATCTTAAGGATTTCAGGGGTTAAAGTAATTTTTTTAGGGCTTAAGGAGCGGTTGAACACCCCAAGCCAGCCGGACTCCTGTTCTCCGTGTTGCGGAGTTTTTCTAATATCCAGATAATTTTGGTAAAATATCTGTTTGCCTGTTACTCCGTTATTGCAACAATCAAGAATATACTCATTGGTAATCAAAGCAAAATCTTCATCAGGTGTCATCGTCAATTCTCCACCCATAATCAACGGGGAGGCCGCCAGAGCACGCATCGTAATAAAACTCTGTTTCTCGGCCAATGTAAATTGGCACATTCGCGCGCTGCCTTTACCGGATAACAAATTGTCATCACTGTTTTTATTGCCCTTTGCATATACCTGAAGTGCTCCGAATGGAATCATATCAAGATCCAGCCACAACCCTGGTTCGTCAATATCCTCCCAGTTGTTCCAGCGATCCAAACCGGTATCCAGTGCAGCGCGTTCATCCCAGATATCACCGGAAAGCCGAACCATATCCGCACACCTGAAATGTTCAATATTAACTTTTGCCGCCTGATTGCCGGGAGAGAGGCTGAGCACCATAGGACGACCGCAATTATTAATAGCCCGTCTAACCGCTTTAAACTCGTCCGGAAACATAATAATATCATCCGCCTTAATAAAATCCACGCCATTCTCTGCAAGGTATTCAATGACACTGTCATAATATTCCTGCGAACCAGGTTTATTCATGTCAACGCCGTAAAGGAACGGACACCAGGTGCAGATGCTGTCGGGATTCGCAATATCACGGGCATAGTACTTTGTTCCTTTTATGGGGGTATTCTGTTCAACAGCAATGCGTGGGATTCCCCGCATAATATGAATTACGAATTTAAGCCCGTATTCATGCACCCGGTCGGCAATATATTTCAAGCCACACGGAAACAGCCGCGGCGAGGCGACAAACCGGCCGTATTCATCTATTAGCAATTTTGCCGTGTCTTTCTGTATCGGTTTTCCCGAGTCAAATTGAAAATCATATTCGGAATACCAACCGGCATCAATACAAAAATATTCGTAGCCAAACGGTCTAAGTTTTTCATTGAAAACTTCAAGATTTCTCAGAGCCTGCTCTTCATTGATAAAAACCCCATAGCAGTCAAAACTGTTCCACCCCTTAGGCGGTGTCGAAAGTCTATTGTTTGTCAACATTTTATATAAATCCTATTGTTAATTTTTTATGACATAAGTCCTATTTACCTTCCATCGGGAATCGGGAATGCAGTATTTGTGCCGTTGCTTTGCAAACTTTTTCAACTATTTTACGTTTAACCGCTGTCTGAGCAGTCAACAACTGTAACGTACAACTGATGCGGAGTGCTTTAACTACAGCTTTCAACTCTGAAGAAAGATGATCTTGATTGCCACCGATTACTCTGATTTGCCGACAGAGTTGTTTATTCTCATCCTCTTTGGTTTCAGCATCCGCTTTACTTTTAGCCAGAGTGATGATTTTTTCTGTCAGCATTTTGCAGTATTCCGGAGTTTTTATCTTTTCTTTTACATCAGCATACTGCCGGTTCAACTCCTCCAGTGAATTTTGCAGCTTTTGGGTCAGTTTTGCTGCATCTGGATATCTTTTGCCATAGTCAGCCAGCTGTTTCTGCAACCGTTTACCCCAGTTAAGATATTTTATAACCCGTTTACGATTGTAAATCACAAACAGATTCATTCGTCGGAAATGCTTTTTAATAGTAGCAACCGATTTTGCTTCAGCATCACGGTAAAATATCTTTTCAACTTTATCGGTAATACCGCAAGTTGCAGGATAGTTGCTGTGTGGAGCCTTTTTATTAAATAATTGTTCAAAATCACTACGGTTTAAGAGCTGTTTTAACGCATCATAAGGCAGGATTTGTGATGATGATTTCTTTGGCGATGCCTGAATCGGATAAATCAACCGTTGAAATTTGTGATCATAGATAAAGCCATTTTTATCTCCGTTGTATTTTGGGAAAATGAGTTTTATCCGCCCCTTTTGAGTAATAAACGGATAGATAAATTTCCCGCGTCCGGAACTCCAAGTACGACCTTCATTATTTTGTATATATACGCCACGCATATTAGATTTAGGCTTTCCGGCGACATCAAGATTGGCAAGCTTCCAGCTCTCATAAAGTTTAGGAGCAAAATGATTACGGTGTTGTATGGTCACCAGCCAGGTAGCGGCAAATGGTGGAGTCCAGTTAAGTGTACCTATCTTATCACTTTTCAACCAAATATTTTTGGCGGCATTAATGCCGAGCCAAATGGCATCATTGAATTTTGGGACGAATTGCAGACCAGAAAAGCTGCTTTTATCTTTAGTTGCTGTCAGTTGCAGATTTGGTGAATTCCAAAGACAGCTCAATATTGCTTGTCCATTATCTACCATATTCATAATCAGCATATTATCACCGGGAATAAGCAGTTGCTGTTTAGACCAATTGTCAGGATAAATCACAATATCTTCACTACGTTGATCCGGAATTACTAGTGCTTGACTGGTTAATTTAATTTGTAAGTGGCTGATGTTTTTGAATGCGGCAAGCTGCAAATAGTTTTGAGGTTGCCCAAAAATAAACTTAAAACTGCCCTGACTGCTGTTGCTCTTTACCGTTATTGTCCCACGATTAGCTGAAGAATTGGTTATAGAGTAGGATAATCGTCCGTCTGTTCCTTTTATCGTTGGCTGCAAAGTTGCAACCGGGAACAGCTTTCCGTTCAGACGATAACTCAAAGTTATTTCTGATCCGCTCCTCTGCGATACTTTAAATGCTATTGATTTATTTGACAGTAGCAGGTTTGTCCCCACCCCACCGGCATAACCGGATAATGAGGCTGTCAGTGCGGTCAAAACAGTCAAAGCTAAAAATATATTCTCTTTTTTCATTTGCATTACCTTACTCCTTTCATTTTTAATCTAGGTAGACGCTGCTCGAAAAGGGTTCGGAGTATCAAAACCTTTTCAAACAGTGTCAAATACCTATCGCATTAAGATACCTAGAGTTTTAACAGCATCTGTAGATACCGCGAAAATGGCGATTTCGACGGCATCTTCTGTTTTGTGAAAAACAAGTTTTTTTATTGTTTTGTTCGGGTATGGGTTGCTTATTGTATAGGCATAAGCAGAAACCGATTGCGGTAAGTAAGGAATTTGAAAAACTGTTGCATTGTAGAGCAGTTTGTTCTGGTCATTCCAACGGTTTATATCATAACCGATTCTTACCTTATATGCTAAACTGGTACCGTCGGTATAGTGTAAAATATATTCGCCGATAATATTACCCAAAGGCGCAGGATTACGCCACCTTATTTTTAGCAGTTGTTTGAGGTAAGTCTGTTTTTGAGTTGCCGACAGGTTCAATGAATGCAGTAGAGCAATAAAAGACACCTTGCGGTTAATATTAATCGTAACGATTTTATAGCTATTATTGGCAACCAAAGCCTGATTTTTGACACAGTTGAATTTAAAAGGTGATTTATTCATATTTTTTAACATCGAAAAATCAAATCCGTAACCCGGCACCTGCCAATATTGTTTAAAATTATAGTGTTTAAGACCAAGTTTAACCTGTTCAAACTTAGCCATTTTAGTAATACTATTCTTTGAAGTTATCAAACTCATCGCTACGGAATAGCGATTGATAAATTCAGAGTATGAATATTTAGGCTTAGTCAGATTCCAAAACAGATTTGCATCCTGAAACAGTTTACCATACTGCCAAATTAGTTTGGTGGGGAAAGTTTTTCTCATTATTCCAAAGTAAGACCAGAATGGAGGACCACCCCATAGATTTGAGAAACAGGCGGCAATTCTTTTATCCGGTTGCGGTAGAAACGGATAGCTGTTTATCGTATTAGAAGACCAGAATAGAGTTTTAAAATTATCTCGGAGCAGAAATTGTTCCTGTCCTGCTTGCGGGTGCGCCTCGTTAACCCAATGCATGGGGATAATCCCCAGTTTAGCTACTTGGGGCGCAATTTCTGCCGTATTACCCAACCTTTCTCCACCGTTAAAGTTTGGAATGAGCATATCTGACCACATTATTACCTTTTGTACACCTATATCTTTCAACATTTTATTCTGTTGACGAATAGCATCATAAACCATTTGTTGCCTGGTATATTGTTGTGCATCCGAAGATATTTTAACCGTTTTATTATTTTGGTAATCGTACAGCCATATTTCATCAAAGCCGATATGAAAATATGTTGGTTTGTCAAATATCTCATAAGTCTCCTGCAATAACGGTTGAATTATACTTTTAAATTTAGGATTATAGATGTTAACAATTTGGCTCATCTGCCGGACTTGCCTGGGCTTTAAATTTCCCGGCGATTTTAGAAGTTGCAGTTCTGGGTAACGCTTAATAAGCCATGTAGCGTGACTGAATGGATTGAACAGCGGATAAACATTGATGAAGTTCTCTTTGGCATAGGCTAACACCCAACGCATATATTCACGAGTATAGGCACTTGATTTTTTGGGATTAAATTTTTTATTTTCCGGTCGTTGAAACGTCAAACCACCACCCCATTCAACGCCAAGAATTAAGGTGTTATATTTCATCCCACCTGCTAATTCAAACAGAAATTTCTTCATTATCGCCTTTTTATATAATGGTTTGGAGCCAATATGAAAGACGATTCCACGTCGGGGCATATCCGGCCAGTCAGTAATTGTAAACCTAGAGCGTAGTTCCGGATCATTATATTTTAGCTGGAGTAATGTTCTGAATGCGTAATAGGTTCCAGCTCCGTCAATACCGGCAACAACCAGTTGAGACGAGTCGGTTGTCTTAAGAAGATATGCCTGAGGCCGTTGTCGCAGCTCCTTTAATGTTTTAAGCAGAGATTTTTCTTCAGCTAACGCTTTAATAAATTTGTTATTTTTAAAATTACCAACCAAAACAGTAGCCGGGTTCAAGGTTTCACCGAGGCCTCTGACTAATTTTGCGTTAGGGAAAATATATTGCTGAATTTTTTGAGCAGTTTTTTCCTCGTATCCATTGGGTGATGGATAATATTCAATATATTTAATCTTGTTAGCATTAAAATTGCTTTTACCCCAAACGGCCTGTTTGGGTTCAGGAAGGATAACTGGCTGTCTATAAGATAACTTCAGACTCTGTTTCGCCAGTTCCACCGGAAACATTGCCGGTGAGCCGATGCGAATATCATCAATATCCATCACCGATTTACCATCGTTACTACCCCAGCCATAAATAAATACCAACATTTTATCGGCGTCTGCTGGCACTTTAAAATCAAAGATATATGAAAACCACCGGTTGGAACTTTTGGTCTTTGTGTATATTGATTTATTTTTCAGTGGTATTGACCCTTTATAAAATTGAATCACCGGAATTACTTGTTTAAGTTTTTGATGACGCATATAAAATTTTATTCTTACCTGCTGTCCCCCAGTCACCGGCTGTGGGATACCGAGTACCACATTACCTCGGCAGATATTTTTATTAAAACGGGGCTGTTCCTTAATAAAAATTCGTAGAGCATATTTCCCCGAATATGCACTATCACTCACCCGTGTTATGCTTGACAGTGGAGCTTTGTAATAACCAGCAAGCGTAGTTTCAAATGATGCATCAGGCACCTCGTAAACAAAACTGTTATGATTACCAACGGTTGTTGGTGTATGGACTAATTTCTGTGAGTAACCGTGTGAAAAGATTAAACTTAATATGATGATGCCTGTCAACTTAATATAACTTTGCATAATATCTCCTTATATCTATTATAAAACATGTATAAAACTTGCGCATAGTTTGTGCTCACCGATGCCTGCGCAAAACCCGCCTTAGTTAAGCTTGGATTGCTTACCAACTCTCCATTATCACCACGTGTGAGCTTAAGGTTCAAAAGACCATTTTAAATATCACCATAACTGATGACCAGCAACCGGATAACTGTTGTCTAATTTTATACTCAGCAAAATCCCGTTTATCGTTTTCTACTGTTATCGTCCAAGGCAAGTGACTCAACATCGTAACTATTACTCCAAATATAATTTACTGTCCATATATTCTAATATCTTCAGGTACCAGCCATGAGCCGGATTTAAGAGTGAAGGTTATATATCTGCCACTTACTGCTGGGGATATATTTATCTCTGTGTATCCCCCACCGCTATCTGTTGTTCCATCAAAGACAATTCCGATTCCGACAATACTAATTTCCAGTGGGCGTGAATAGTCGTCTTTATAGAAAATTTTAGAGATAGTTTTTACTGTGCCTAGGTCCAAGGTAAACCAACCATCATTAATAGTTCCACCATTGTTCCATTCAGACGTAATGTCTGCATCATATATATTACCTTTAATGTTATCTTTAATCGGCACCTGAACATCCTGAATTGTCAATCTGTCAGCCTCTTCCATTGCTCCAATATCAATTACAGAACCGGTAATTCTGGAGTTACACAGAAAATCTTTATTATCAGCAAAGCTTAAGTTACCGGAAATTCCGTTGTCTATACATGGTGAACCTGGCAGTAGCGAATAGTTACTCCAGTCAAACTGTGGATATGCAACCATTGATGAACTATCAATCGTAAGCTCTGATCCAGTGAGGGCATCTATATTTGGATAGCGTACATTTGTGTAACAATTATTTGCTTCAATATATTGGTTTCCAGCACGTAATTTTATGCCGTCAAAGTCTGAAGGATTAAGACCACTGGCATGAATAATATTATTTTTTATCACAAACATAGTGCCACTGGCTTTAAAGCCTGTTAATGAGATGACATAAGGGCGATAGGTTTGCCCCGGATCCTGTAATTCTCCTATGGTCGCAAAGGTATTATTATAAATCTCTACATCTACATTACTGATATGGCCTGGAACATTATAATAATCAGAATCACTAGCAATAAATCCTACATCGCAGTAGGTGACACGATTGTTATAATATTTTAAGTTATCACCAGCACTGTTGCACTGAAGCGCTAGGTAGCAGGCGTGAACCTTATTTCTGTATACAGCCCCGTTGCTCGAATCGTGATCAAAATATATGCCGCCACCATCTGAAATCCAGTAATTGCCAAATTGTACTCTGCTGACATCATTGTCATGGATTTTTACGATAGAAGAGATTGTTGTATCAGATATATCGGCACAGTAAATTCCACCGGTTGAATCGCTGAGGCAGGCCTGATTTATAGTATTACCATAAATATCTGCCGATTTAACTCTCATAACATGGATGCCAGCACCCCGAGATCGATAAATATCATTATTGGCGAATTCAATTGCTCCATATACTCCGCTACCAGCTATTTTCAGCCCAAAATATTGATCTTCAATAAGGCAATTTTCAACTTTTATACTATTGTCGTTCCATGCCGTGCCCGGGAAACAATCCACCGGCGTATAGCCATAAATGAAATTAAGATTGCTTATAGTAACATTCCTGGCACCTTCAAACCGGAAAACTGGCTGTTGCCCACTTTGATAATAGATTGTACCATAACCACCTTCACTTGGTGATTTTGCAGGATTTACAGTTGAATAGACATAAAGTTTAGTTGAATCCGTTGTTGTGCCGACAAGCATATCCCATTCCTTGTTAGCCGCAAGTTCGATGCCGGTAAGAGCACCGGAATTGCGGTCAATATACATCACCCTTTTGCCATAGTTGCCTATCGTAGACAAACCAAGCACAAAAGGCGGATTCCAGTAGTGTGTCCCAAAATCTTTTACCCAGATATTTTTACCTGGTAACTGAGTCCAGTCGCTTTCGTTAGTGATAGTACGATAAGACTTGATTCTCGGCATGGATCCAGCAGTAATATCTGCGGTAATGAGCTTATTTTCAGCATTTTTTATAATGACTCTGCTATTAATATAAAAAGTGCGATCTCTAATTAGTCGCGCCTCGTCCCAACGCGATACGTCCGCCAAATTAGTAAAGCTTTTCCATGGGCCGTTGGAATTATTGCTAGCAGGAGCGCTTAAGGTGCCAGCCCACGCATCGTTACCATTAATTGGGTCAATATATATTATTGTTTGAGCCCAAGTAGCCGGAGTCATAGCTCCAAGGAGGTAAAACATTACAGCTAAAGAAAAAATATGTTTTAAGACATTGTAAACTTTGATTTGATTTTTCATTGTATTTTCCCTGTTTTTTGTTGGTAGGTTAATTTGAGTGCTTAATAATTAAGCGAGAACAACAACAGTTATTGCATTATAAATAATCAATATGATGTTTTTGCCAGGCGACCTCCTATGGTTATTATACTTTAGTTTACCAGCCGTTTGGGTGGATAGGTTGCTTTATTCAGGGATTTTATTTTTATATTGAAGGCATAATACCGGTTTGTCCGGTTATTTTGTTAGCTTTATAAATGCCGTTCAAGTTGCCCGAAAAATTAAAGATTAAGCCATTTGGCTTATTAGGTGAATTCGGCACTTGGGGCTTCAGTGAAAAATAGAGCTGATTAACCACGCCTTTAAATTTATAATACCCGGAATTAAACGCGCCCCATTGAATCGGGTAAAACAGTGGGGTAGGGGTGAATGCAGTAGCCGTTTTCGCGTTTTTATCGGTGATTTCAGTGGATTTAAGTTTACTGTCGATATAGATTTGCATAACGATCGGTTGTTTGGTGAAATCCCAGATAAAATCAAAGCGTTTCCAGCTATCTTTCTGCCAGTCACGAATGTTTGCTTCGACTGAAACGCGTTTAAATTGACGATTTGCCACGGCAAAGAATATTTTTCCATAACGGCGGTTAAACATTATAGACATACAGTTACGATTGGTTATTGTAGGATGTTTCGAACGTAGCGGACCGCAATGCAGTAGCGTCTGCCAGTCTTTGCGGTCAGCATTTTTATCGTAGATCGCAAGATCAGGTTTTACGACGAAGCCAATGGCTCCTTTGTCTACTGAGAACAGATTGGCATTATCAATTTTGGGTTCGAGATAGAAGGTGCCGGAAAATGCTTTGGAATCTGAAGTTTTGTCGGTGACGAACCGGCTGTCGTCGGACATGACGGCTGATGAATCACCGATTACTCTGGTTTGGATTGTTTGGCCGTTTTTACCGTCTCGAGTTTTGTAGCGCGCCACCAATTCGACTATTACTCCTTTATGGAAAGTACTTAACTGTTTGCCGACAGGGCTTGTCGATTTCCAGGTCAGCGGCATGAATTTTTTCTGCAGAACGACGACTGGGGCGGTGATAGGTTTACGGTTTTTACCCAGAAAATTGGCGATAACTGTTAAGTTGTAAAGTGGTCGACTGCTCTCTATACTCATTCCGAATGAAACGAATGTTCCGGTACCGGATTGATGAACTTTTCCTTCAGTTTTAGGATTAATTACTTTCAGCGTGACTTTTGCCGGTATGATTTTCGATTTATTGACAAAATTCAGTTGCTGATAGTTGTTGCTATCATGAAAACTTTTGCCTTTGATGTCGGTTGAGGCAAATGTGGCAATTTGCGGTTTGCCTTTGATGATTCTATCTACAGAATTAAGCCCGACAAGCACTTTCCAACCGGTTTGTGGCCGCCCAAGGTTGTTGAAAGGTATTGCCAGTTCAAAACTCCATTTTTTATCCTGACGCAATACGGCAAAATCAATTCCCTGACCAATGCCTTTGACTGGATGCTTTAAGGCATCTTTGCGGCAAGTGTAGAGCCCGCCTGAACTGTCAATGACGAATTGGTAAAAGCCCTGCTGTTCTTTGGGTTGGAGGAATATTTCAATATTTTCGGTGTAGGCGTATTCTTTAGTTGAATGCTGTTTGACTTTGATTTGAGCTAATAATGGTTGCTCAATTTCACCTGAAATATAGAGATTGTTTTTATCGTAAGCGATTTTTACCGCGACTGGATTGGGTGGCAGGCTAATCATTTTTATATTGATAAATTTTTCAATCGGTGCTATTTCGCCCCAGATGTTTTCTGACAATTTGCCGTCGACGATAATAGTTTCACTGCTCTTTACTGCCGACAACTGCTTGTTTAGATAATCTTTAAAGTTTTCCGGTACGTTGAAACGTTCAAATATTTGTTTTTCATTTTTTGCTATTTGATTAAGTTTTTCTGCTAACTTTGCAAAATCAGGATTTAGTAAATTTGATTCAAGATTACTGTCTGATTTGCGCCACCAACCGAACAATTGTGCAAACTTTACCAGTTGCGGTTCAGGGTTAAGTTCCTGCATCGTTTTGGCATATTCCGCGCTTGTCGCCTTTAATAGTGCATTCCCATCTTTAATAATTTGTGCGACTGCCGTGAAATCACCTTTGGCGGCAGCCTCATAGGCGAGTTGTCGATAGTAATTAACTCCAGCATAGGCTACTGCCGCCTTAATCATTTTATAATAGGTAATAAAGATTGGATATGAAAAGGCATCCATTGAGGTTTTGTCATTTTTCAGTTGATGCCACACTTCATCCATGGTCTGAGCTGCTTTTTGTGCTGCATTGAAGTTGTTTTCCAACAGGTCCAATATAGTTGCCCGTTTGGTTATTTTGAGACTTTTAATTATTTTGTCCGGCGCAAAGGCCAACGGCAGGCTCAACTGCTCGGTAAATATATTTTTTAATAATTGCCCATACTTGTCTCCCCAGAGACCGACTGCGGCCCGTTCAGACATTACCGCTAAAACATTTTCATCATAATCAAGGAATGTCCGGGATCTGTCCAGGTCACTCCAACCGGGGAATTTGCAATTCCAGCTGTACTCTGCACCGCAAACCGCAGCTTGTTCCTGAAACTTACGAAACACATTCATCCATAAAATATCATTCTGGGTGCGTGCTGGGTCAAAAGCACTTTGAAAACTGCTGATTTCAGGGTGAAGCATCGGTATGATAGAACGGTTAGCATGGACTACCTCAAAATAGATCTGCATTGGCCGTCCTGGATATTGACGGTAAAACTTCCGCATATTCTGCGAGCTTGATTCACGGATACAGACTGGAACATCTTTGGGTAATTTTTTGTTCAGTGCCTGCATGAAGGTTTTAATTTTATTCAGTTTCTGCTTAACAGTTTTTCTATTACCGGGCGTGTCAGCCAGGGCAAGTTTTTTCAGAGCAAAACTTTCCTGAAGATAGTTACCGCTATAGGGATAAATGACGATCAGCGGATCAATATTTTTACTGCGTAAAATATCAATATAAATATTGAACATATCAATATCGGCCTGAACACGGTCATCTCCGTATTTGTTCCGGGTAAGCGGTTCCCGTTTAGACCACAATTCAGGGTCATTTATACCACCGCCGTCAACTGCGTGAACATAGACTGTATCATAGCCGCTTTTTTTCATGATCTCACCAATTTTTTCAGCTTTTTTACGGTGTAGGTCGTGACGGGCCCATGAGTAATATTTTTTATGAACTGGATTCAGCATCATAGTTTTAACTTCAGGGTTCTTGCTGTCCTGTTTATAGCCCAGTGCGACATCCATTGAACCCAATACTGATATACCGCGTGCCTTCAGATAATCACCGGTAAGTTGGCTGGATTTGAAGATATTTTTTGAGCCCATAGGGCCAGTGTAAAATGGGGATTGCCTGGCATAATAAGGATGAAACGTCTGGTGGTGAACCATGGTACATTTCAGTCTGAACGCCCAGTCAGCGAACTTTTTAATATAAGCTAAATGTTTTTCCGGATCATTTCTGTACTGTGAGTGATAGGGCGCTAGAAAACCGGTTAGCAGCCTTCTTGGAAAATCCGGCCAGTCGGTGATGTTCGCAGGATAAAGCTGGGCCTTGCCGTCACTTTTCTCCATCAGATAACGGAGCGTCACCGCCGCATACATCATACCTAACGAGCTGTTCCCCCCCAGCTTGATTCCTGCTGGAACAACTTTTAGCCCATAGGCCTGTTTACGACAATATGGATTGGCGGTGGTTACTGTAGTTGCCTGTTCTTTGGTGAAAAAATTAGCTGGGTTATTTTCAATGATGATATTGAAGAACCCCTGTTTCGGAGCAGTAAATATTGGCAGTTGTTTGCCAGTCAGTTCCTGGACGCGGGAATTGATTTCATTGATCGCAATTTTGTCTTGTTCAGTTTTTACATCAATAATAATTGCAATTTTTGCATTAAGGCTGATCGGCTTGCCTCTGAACTGAATTTTTTTAGGCACCGGAATCAACCTGAGGTGACGCTGTTTCAACCCCTGCCAGTTATCATATAGTACCTTGGTTTCGAGAGTAGTTAGTTTTAGTACCTTGTTTTGCTGGCTATTAGCTGCATTGCAGACCTGAGCGGTTGCCAGTGTGAACATAGTGAAAATTAATATTAATTTCATATGTTGTTTGTCCTTAATTTTTATTTTATTCGTGCATTCGTGGCTAACATTTTTTTTATTAGTTCCGGCGTAGCCGGTTATATTTATGCTTATTTCCCCTCCTCGCCGTGTTTGATTCTGAGGATTTTCGAAGTTCTTTCGATAAACGCCGTTAGAAAATCAACTTCAGCAGGATCGGATGCAGCCATCAAACGGTCAACTGCTATGCGCCGGACTCCTCTGATACACTGGCGATAAGCTCCGATTAGGTGATGCTGGGTTCCACCCATAGTGCGTAATTCGCGACCAAGTTGCTTAGACGCATCCTCCTGTTGTTCCATCGCTTTGGCAGAACCTATCAGTGCCTTGATTTTGTTTAATGCTCGAATAAAGTCTTTGACCTCTTTGGCGCGTGTCTGTTTTTTTTTCCATAAATGATCTATTGTTTCAAGGTTTTCAGAGAGAACCGTAGCGGATGCTGTCAGTTGACTATTTTTTAACCTTTCCGCCTTAAGCCAACGCTTTGTCCGGATATTCCACGCGAGATATTGTTTTAATCGTTCTCGCACTTCAATATGAAATTCCTGCATTTTCTTGATTATTTTCGAGATGAGTTCCTGCTTTTCGACCTGTTTTTCACGCCGGAAAATCTTTTCAATACGCTGGGTGGCATCACAGGAGCCGTACCCGGCATGGAGCCGAGTCCAGCGCATAGATTGCAGCTCTTTTTCAGATAATAGCTTTGCCAGTGCAGGAATTGGCATAAGTGATATTCCCGTACTGTTAGGTTTTGCGTCTAGCGCATAAATCAAGTGAGGTCGGTCGTGTTTTGCCTTTTTTACTTTTTTCCTGAATTTTACCTGCCGTAAAAAAAGCTCGCCATTTTTCAGGTAAGCCGGATAGCTGAAAGGTCCGTCGGCCTGATCGTAGCCTTCCCAGATATCCTGTTTCCAAATGGAATAGCCCAATGCCATCACCAGAACTTTATTATTATTATTCATGCGCGTAGGAATAATATACGATTCATCTAGAAAAAGTAGTTTAGATTTGATGTTGAGGTCAAGAACACTGTAACTAATCAGCCATTTAGCCGCAAAAGGCGGTTGCCATGGAAATTTTTGAAACTTTTTTACTGGCAGTTTTTTATTAACTTTACCCCAGATGTTTTTAGCTGCAGGCAAACCAAGCATCAACCGGTTATTTCCCTTGAACTCAATCTTACAGTAATCATACGGTGCGTTTACCTTTTTTGTGGTGCGACCACTCAGTACCCGACCAGCATTCAACCACGCACAACTGAACATTGCTGCTCCATCATTCAGCATATTCACTACCATGTGGAATCGGGGAAACAGGTATCCTCCGTTATCGTTGAGCTCATCCCGAAAAAGAATATAGTTGTCACTCAAAGTATCAGGCACGACCATCACATCACTTTTAAATTTAAGCAGAACGGTGTTTTTTTGATTAGTGGGGGCAGTAATATTCAACATCATATATGGACTATTACCACATAAAGCAATATTTAAGACCACCTGTTTATCGCATTTAATTTTCAAGCTTGCATCGCTACCACTTTTTGCTTTGATTGCGTTTTGCATGGTGACGCCAATTACCTCTAATTCGACAGCTGATTTTATGGCTCCATTTAGGTGATAGGCAATAATAGCTTTCCCATTTTTCATGGTCAATGAGACAGAATCATTGCCAATTTCTTGTGCTGTCACATTGGGTATTACGGCAGACAACAAGGCGATAATAACCAATGTTATGATATTCATACGACTGTACTTCATCCTTTTATTTTCCTTGTTTATTTCCAGTACTGTAAGTTCTTTTTGTAGCCCCAGAAACGAGTTCTTTCAAAGACCCCACTCATTTCTGCGAACTGTTGTTCGCCATAGCGAATATTGGCTGCATGTCCATCAACGTAACCTACATTCATGCCAGCACCATCGCTGTGGCGAAATTGTCCAGGCATTGAAAGATCATTTTTATGGTTAACTTGGTAATATTTATAGGCATTACTACTACTGGTAGTAGGTGGTGGCGGCGGTTTGTCTCCGAGCAACATTACCTGTGAACCATGTGGGATATTGCTTAATTTTGCAAATCTATCATTTCCATAAGTGTTGGGGTCTGCTTGTTGACGAAGAAATGGGTTTATTCCATAGTGAGTCCCTTTGTTTACAGGATCCCGACTGACTTCCGAAGGGCAGATCATCGTGCCTGCAATAGGTATATTGCTAAAGTAACCATATTGGGTAAGAGCCCCAGTTATATATTTGTTAAAGGCCAGTATGTTTTGCCAGTACCAATTGGGGGTTGTTTCATAAACAGGTACAATACGGTCTTCGTAATCATCGGCATACATTTTAAAAACCAGTCCCAGCTGCTTAACATTATTAATACAGGCAATCTTTTTGGCTGTTTCTCGTGCCTGGTTGAGTGCCGGGAGTAACATTGATGCCAGGATAGCAATAATAGCGATCACGACCAATAGCTCTATGAGGGTGAAAATCCTCATGCGGGCGGGTGTTGTTTTAGTTGATTTCATAGTGAAATCTCCTTTGTTGGGGGTTGTTGTTGGTTGCATTTAAATATCTCCTTCTGTGGTTGTGAACTCTCTTTTTTATTCTTTCTTGTCGGGTTGCTGTTTTAGGTGATTTTTATCGCTAAACCTCCTTTTGTTTGGGGTGTTGTGGGTCTTGCAAAATAGCTTAACCCTTTAATTATTAACGATTTATATTCCTTTTTTATTTGAAAAATCCTCCAAGGCGTGATATATTATAACTCTTTCAATGTCAATAACATACCACCCTTGAAAAGGATTAAAAACTATGCAATTTTCACTTTTTTATGACTACTATGCGATCGTTGATTCGTGCTCATTTCTGAAAAAATATGATGCACTTTTCCAAGCGTTCGACATGATTTACGACTGTCCTGATTTTCCAGCCTTCGGACGCAGAGGCTACCCGCGTTCCGCTTATTTGAAAGCTCTTATTTACAAGCAATCAGCAAATCTTAAATATATTTCCGACCTTGTCCGTGATTTAGAAAGTCGCCCTGTTCTTGCTGATATGTGTGGTTTTGATACTGGCAGGATTCCAGCTGCTTCTTAGTTTTCACGTTTCCTGTCATCCACAAATAACCATGATGTCGAAGAATTTTTTCATAATTCCGGCAAACTTCTGATTGAGCATGAAATTGCTTCTCTGGATGTTCTTATTGCTGATTCAAAACCGATAAAAGCCAATACAAAGCACAACAACCCTAAAAACCCCAATCGCAGTCTTGACAAAAAGAAAAACATTAAACGCAACCCAACAGCAACTCTCAGCTACTATTCTTATCTGAAACAGCCGTCCGGCAAGAAGAAAAAAGAATTTTCATACTTCTGGGGCTACCGAACTCATGTATTAATCAGCAGAGAAGGCATTCCTCTGATTGAAATAACATTACCGAATA
>JAKIUY010000162.1 GCA_021647315.1 Victivallaceae bacterium | reverse complement strand
GACAGCATAGTTTAAAACAGGGGGGTACTTTTGAGAAATTGAACAAAATTGAACAAAATTGAATGACTTGAATGGAAAAAATTGTTAAATCAGGTAGTTTTTATAATTGTTAGGACAGGTGTGATTTTGCCCATAGGTTCGCATCCTCCTCAGATAACTCCTGTTTCTTAGGTGCGCTCCCATCATATTCTTTAAACAGTTTCACAAAATTACAAGTTTTGGTATCGAGCGGTTCGAAGAATAGTTTTTCAACCTCTTTATACAACCCAGCCTTACAGCCAATGGCCTTGGTGGATCTATTTTTCCAAAACAACTCTTTCTTGTAAGTAATCCAATTCGCTGTCCATAAAAACTCGCCATTAGCCCATCGTCTTAAATAAAATCGAGGCACATAATGGTTTCTATTTCCATCTTCGTTATCACTCATGCGCTTTCCTCATATGCACTTAACAAGTTATTATATAGTTCTATATATCATTCTGATTTTGGATATTCTAATATAGGTAGGTTGAGTAACTTATCAAGTTTTAAAACTGAATCTATTTCGTGATAATATTTTATTTAGCATGATAGTTAGTTTAAGCATAAGAAAGTAAGTTGTTTTTGGTAGTTTTAGCATTATAATATTCAGTCGAATGCATATTGAACCGTTAAATATGCAATGCAATTGCAAATAACGGCATTGCGATGGAGCAGATTTCAGCGGAGTTTAAACTGAATATTTTAATCTAATAGGAAATTGTATTTTCACTAGTAGTTTGCGACGTTCCGGCGACACTCGCAGAGGACGAAGTAAAAAGCCTAATCCCCTTGGGGATTATTAGCCTATGCGCTTGGGAATCGCAGGGTACTGTTTTAAGTTCCGGTGCAGCCGGTTATGTGCATAAAAGTTAGAAGTTTTATGCGAGATTGCGGATTCACCGATGTAGGGGTAGCCATATATGGCTGTCCTTTTTTAAAATAGGAAAAACCCAGAGATGAAATTTTGTGTTATATATGACTTGGATGGGACGCTGATTGATTCGCGTGGTGATTTGACTGCCGCGCTTAATTATATGCGTGATACTTATGGCTTGGAGCCGTTGACGATTGAAACTGTTACCAGCTTTATTGGTAATGGGGCGCATAAACTGGTTAAACGTGCCATTGCCGGGCATGATATTGATGTTGCTGAGGCATTGCGTCGTAATAAAGAGTTTTATGCGATACATAAAACTGATAAGACTACCCTCTATCCTGGCGTAGCTGATGGTTTGGCACAATTGCATGTTGCCGGTATCCCGCAGGCGGTTATCACCAATAAACATCAGGAGGCGGTTGGAGAGATTCTTCAACATCTCGGCGTGTTGCAATATTTCGATCATATTATCGGCGGTGGCGGTGATTTTCCACTTAAACCTGAAGCTGATTCACTGTTGCATGTCGTTGAACAAACCGGTAGCCAGGTTGCTGACAGCTGGATGGTCGGTGACCATTACACCGATCTGCTGGCAGGAAAGCGTGCCGGCATGAAATGTTGCCACACTGCCTACGGTTTCGGCGATATAAAAAATGAAAAATTCGACTTGGAAGTAGAAGCGTTTGGAGACTTTGTTAGGTCGGTAGTATAAAAATGAGCCCAATGGGATTTATGCGTCAGAGTTCGATACGTGAGTAGGTAGCACAGTCTAATTGAACTCCACTTTTTTTACCCCGCACCTAAAAAAGGCGTTCAATTGGAGCTTCGTACGGAGCTCTGACGTGTAGCCCTGTTTCTTCTACTCTGCCAATCTCATAGTAAATCATAAAATTCTGTCATTTTTTGGGACAATTGAGCAGTATCCGCCGTCAGGTACTAGCTGATTAGTCCTGTATCAGTTTGCTCTGCATGTATTCAAGGCACTGATTCCACAATGCCGGTTCCTGGGCATGTGGCATTTCCGGCCCGGCAAAAATAACTTTCGGTCCCTGGTAGGCATTGTAAACCGCGTAGACTCCGTTACTTGGGCAGGTTTCATCAATCAACCCGACAGTCATCGCGACCGGAATTTTCAATTTTGACGCAAAACTGACATTGTCAACATATTGGGCATTTTTGTACTGTTGCCGGCGCTGGGCGTCAGTTAGTGCTTCCATTTGTCCGCAACAAAATGGCCAGCCCCCTTCGGGCATATTGCTTCCAGCCGGTACGCCCGTGGCGATTGCGGTGACGCGGTCATCCAGATAAGCCCCGGCAAAAGTCTGGAAAGCCCCTTGGCTGCCGCCGACGAGGAAGAGATTTTTGCCGTCCCATTCCGGGCGGGATACCATAAATTCAATGGCCCGTTTTACCCGGAGAAACATATTGACAAAATAGATATTGTCGGCGGTTTCATCATAAAAGTTTCTGAAACGATAATCTTCCAGCTTTTCTGCTAATAGTTGTTCGTAATATTCAGGATCTTCAAGGTTCGGTATGCCGTGGGCGTTGATATTCAGGGCAATGAAATCACGATTTGTATATTGAACAATATCGTTATAACCTGCACTGCGCACTCCGGCACCATGGAGACAGATGACCGCTGGACAGCTTGCTGGTTTAGCATCTGTTGGCATTGCAAACAGTCCACTGACTGGCGTATTGTCAACACAGTTTATTTGGAGATCGAAGACATTGCATTCTTCAGCTTTTATCGAGGTAAGTTCTGTTGTCATCGGCACTGCTGCCAGGCGGGCTTTCTGGCGATCCCAGAATTGATCAAAATCATCGGGAACAGCCCAGTTTTTAGTGATTTTTTCAGGATCTACAACAATGCCGATCATTTTTTCAATATCGTCTTCGTCAGCTGGCGATAGTGTCACTTTACATTGATAACCACCGGGTTTTTCCGCAGTGAAACTGATTGCTGCTCCTGGAAGTCCAAGCTCTACAGTTCCTGATTCAATTAGTTTGAAATTATCAAACAGGTCCCATTTTATTTGGCCGGAGTTTAACATCCTGCTGTTTACTAATGCCGCCGGATATATTTTTACTTTGTCTCCGCTATGATAGATGCCATCAGGGTGATTAAGGGCTAAGTCGATAAAATATATTTTAGGTTGTTCCATATCAAAAAATCCTTGTTTTTTTGTGTAATGTAGCTTAAGCATCCTGTTTGAGTTTCTCGGGTAGCTTAAGCGTCTCGTCTGAGTCTCTTTTGCTTGAAGATAAGCATCAAATTTGTCGGATACTATATACCATATCCACATTTTTAGCTACAATAAACAGAAAAAAAATGAATGTATAATCAACCTGTCCCTTAATGATGTATAATCAACCTGTCCCTTAATGACTTAATGATGTGTATAATCAACCTGTCCCTTAATGACTTAATGATGCGGTCCCGGGGAAAATAAGATGTATAATCAACCTGTCCCTTAATGATGCGGTCCCGGGGGAATATTGATTAACAGGTGGCGTATTCGCGGAAACAGCGCAGGTAATCCTGGTATTGTTTTAGTGACACGCCTGGCGGGGTTTGATGATCACAACTGATAATTAATCCACCCTGTTTTGTTGCTGGCAAGAGACGTTCAAATTCTGTTCGGATGGCAGCTTCGCCCTGGTTCATGACCATTTTATCATAGGCACCGATCCAGCACATCTCTGGATATTTTTCCTGAAGAATATTGATGTCAACGCCTGCCTGTCTTTCTAATGGCAGAATTCCGTCCGCACCGGCACGTTGAAACCAGGCGGCGCATCCGGTAATGTCACCGTCAGAATCAACGATTAGGGGAATGTCGAGCTCTTTTAGGCGGGGGGCGACTTTATCATAGTAGGGTAACATAAATTCATCAAAAAGCTGTTCGGAGAGCATCGGACCATTATTATAGCTCATATCTTCTGCCAGCGTCATGAAATCCGGTTTTTCGATAGCGCATATTTTTTCTAGCGTTTGGAGAATAAAATTGCACATGTCATGATTTATCCGATGCAGCAGCTCTGGATTGTCGTAGAATGCGAACAGATGCTGTTCGATGCCGAACAGGACGCGCGGGAACCAGAAAAACCCATCAAGGGTAAGCATGGTTATAGTATCAGTGTGTTTTTTTTCACGATGCCACTTTTCCCATTTTGCAATAAATGTCCGGTATTTGTCAGAGGTGAGTGAAAACATGCCACGTTCAAGCATCTCATCATAATCTTGTTCGCTTGAAATAAGTGCGCCGCCATGTTCACTGGGCGATTTTATTTCATGGACAAGCGGTCGTATCCAGTTCTGCATAATTACATCAAGTCCGAAATAGCGCTGAATTGCTTCGTTATCCATTCCCTGCGGCAGCCCTTCGCCTTCCCAGCGTTCAATGGTTTTATTCCAGTAGGGAGCCCATTCGATTATCGGCAGACGATCAACCGGGGCAAAATTTAAGGTTGCGTTAAAACGTTCACTTGCACTCATTTTTTCCATTATGTTATAATCTCCACTATTAATTAGACGATACTCGAAAAAGTTTTTTTATTCACCTGGTGCGCCAAGTACTTTGCGACGTTCCGGCGACACTCGTAGAGGACGAAGTAAACACTCTCGATCTCCCATTATTGCCAATGCGCCTGGAAGTCGCAGGCTACTGGTCTACTACTTCTGCTAAATTGATTTTGTTTGCATTATATGTTATCATCGTTAATTGTTGATAATATAATATAATCCATTGTTTTAAATAATTCATGGACTATATTATCTTAAGGAGGTGATTATATTGACAAAATCATCATATCCATTGATACGGCTTAAAGAGCGGGCGCAACTTGCGACTTTACACTCATTGGGCGTGGCTACAGAATATTTTCAAGCCTATCGCAATATAAAGCAAAGTTTTCACACGTTGGATGTGACGTTGATCAGTGTTATAATCAACGGTGAGTGCAGGCATCTTATAGGAGGAGAATATTTAATCTCTTCAGAATCCAGTCTGGGCATTACGCCACAAGGGGTGACACATACAATTGTTACTGGCGACTTCGGAGTGGAGGTGTTGAATATCTATCTTGATCTCAAACGTATTGTCTTGCCGGTACTGCCACAACCATTTGATACGGCATTGCCATTATTGTTCCCGTTGAACAGTAATTTCCGCAACCGGCTTAATCGCGTGGTTCATGTCAGACTTGCCCAGGATGACGGTTGCATTGCTGCCGCCCGTGGTTTGCATTGCGAACTGACTGCGCAAAACGCCGGTTATGATTCAATTATATTTGATTACCTGCGTATTTTTCTGATTGGCGCATGTCGTCAGTTATTAGTTACAGACAGTGACAGGATTAATAGCAGTATGGGGCAGGGGGATTTCAGACTTGAACGGGTCAGGCGGGTTCTTGACCATGATTTCAGTAAACCTATGGCACTGGAGAAGCTGGCGGAAGTTGCTGGTTTATCACCTAATTATTTATGTCGGGCATTTCGCGCCTGGAGTGGGAAAACCATTTTTTCATATCTACTTGAACGTCGGATTCAGGCAGCAATGCTGCAACTCCGCGGCAGTTCAGATAAAATTTCGGCGATTGCCTATGATTGTGGTTTCAATGATCTGAGCTACTTTAACCGGACGTTTAAAAAATTTACCGCAACAACGCCTGCCAGGTACAGGGGGAAGAGGTGAATTACGAATTAGGAGTTGAGCATTGGGAAGTGGGAAAGTGGGGACTCTCCCAAGCATAAGTCCTATTAGTCCGATAAGACTATTCGCTGCCCGGCACGTGACTGCGAACGTGTCTTAGAGGCCAGCTCCCACGTTGCTGAACGGTGTGATACTCAAGCGGGCCTAAGATTACACTGCTATCACACTGCTATGCTGGCTGCCAGCTTGATTATCTGGTCGGTATAACTCATGATGGCGTTGATTTTGTCAATGGTTTCTATGGTCTGTTTCAGGTTTTCAGTTTTGATGGTTAATTCGGCATTGTATGTTTTAAATTCTGCCAGTAATGGAGCCATTTCGGTCTGCCATGATTTAAGGGCGGCGGTTGATAATCTGTTGAATTCGCTTTTTAACTTATCTCTGCGCACCATTAATGGTGTTGTCTGCAGCACAAACTCGGCTTCGTCAAGCTCTTCACTGAGCTGATCAAAAGTGTCATCAAGTGTGACAATGGCTTCACTGAGCTGAAATAAAAATTCATTTTGGTTGGTCATAGTTTTAGTCCTTTGTGTTGTTTTGGGCAGCAAGCCGCCGGCAAAGCATGGCCTTATGGGACTCATGGGTCTTATGTGGCTCATAAGTCCCATGATAACCATTAATCATTATAGCCTTATCTATTTTTTACCGGCAGGTATTTTTTCAATGATTTTTGTAGTTTTACCAGGCGGCTGGCACTGTTCTTCAGTTTTATCAGTGCTGGCAGAACCGTTGGGGTGGAGTCCATTGATTGAATCATTGCTCTATTCGCTTGTGGCAGCAGGGTATAGAAATTATTCAGTTCCCTAATATTTTTGAGGACAATGATATAACGCTGATTCAACTCTAGCATTTTTTTTGTTAGTCTGATTTTTGTTTTATGATCAGCTGAACGCCATTGGCGGATTAATCGCCCGGCCTGTGATGAATAATAGACTTTGAGCTGTGAACCGACGATATCGAGCAGAAGAATTAGGCTGGTGGCATATTTTTCCAGGTTCGGCTGGTTTTGCTTTATGGCCGTTTGGAGCACACTGCGCTGTTGATGTTTCAGATAGAGCTGCATGGCCTCGGAAGATGCCTTGGAGAGCAGTTGAACGCCCTGTGCCGGTACCGGCACTGCGAGAGCATTAACGGCTTCAGCAGCATTTTTATTGAGATTTTTTGCCAGTTTGTCAAACGCTGTCTGGTTAACCAGTGACTTATCGGCGAGGGTCAGTAATAGTGTTGTATAAACGACAAGTGTTTTATTGAGCTCATATATAGCTTCACGGTTCTGTTGAAGGGTTATGAACAGTGGCGGCGGGGTTATTGTGCAGGTCAAATTGCGTGTGGTTTTGAGTTTAAGTTCACTGAGGCGCGCGTTGTCATTCTGGACAAACTCATGGATGAAATATTCTTGAGCCCAGTGACTGTTAAATGCCAGCAACATATCAATAGCGGTGCTGGAACGCTGCATCGAACTGGAGAATTCTTGAAAAGGTTCAGTCTTGATTGAACTGCAGCCGGAGACGATAATCATTGTGCAACAAAGCACTAACCATAAACTCAGTTTGCAGCAGTGCTGGTGAATGGTTTTCATTTAATCCCCTGTTTTACTAAAAAAAAAGCTCAATCAAACTGATTGAGCTTTTTTTCATTATAATTTACGCGCCGACATATTGGCTGTCGTTAAAGCCTAGTATTGGGTAAAAGATGAATCCTAAGAATATCAGTCCGAGACCGAATCCGACGCCTTTACCAAAAGCTTTTGCAATAGCAATGGGCACAAGAATAGCAACAACAATATTAACAATAGGAATAAAAAACAGAATAATCCACCAAATAGGTTTGCCGGCAATTTGCAGCATAACGATTATATTATAGATAGGAATTAATACAGCCCAACCGGGTTGTCCGGCCTTGGTAAATACTTTCCACATGCCAATAATCACCACAGCTGCAATTACCAGCTGGATCAATAATACCACTGTCGAACCACCGCTACCGCCATCGCCTTCTGCTGCCAACAGGGAACCGGTCGCGCCGAAAAATGCCATACTTGTCAGTAAAATTTTACCTAATCTACTCATTTTCATACTCCTTGGTTGTGAGAGGTAATGGTCATCACCTCCGATAAGTAAAGCTTATTGTGGGTCTTGCAAAATAGCTTAACCCTTTAATTATTAACGATTTATATTCCTTTTTTATTTGAAAAATCCTCCAAGGCGTGATATATTATAACTCTTTCAATGTCAATAACATACCACCCTTGAAA
>JAKIUY010000021.1 GCA_021647315.1 Victivallaceae bacterium | reverse complement strand
TACCTCGGCTTCACATAGTTTGTTACCGCTACTATGCACGAGGTTCAGTTCTAGGCTGCTGGTTAGGCTTTACCTAGGTTGGATTATCCAACTTATTTGCACCAGCTTCGCTTGGCGCTCTCATATTTTCACCATCAACATTTAATCGGTATCAAGACGAGTATTAATCCCCACAGTTCCTTCTGGGAAATCGGCAATCTCCTGCTCGTAATTACTCCAGTCAACCCGCCATGGGTTTTTGCGGCGGAACGGCTTTTTCATTTTATTTGTCAGCACACCGCGAGCTTCAAGGCTTGCCAAGCAAGCTCGGGTGCAACCGCCTGCGCCGCAAACTGCTTTTCCCGCAGTATACACTTTAGGTGGTGCGGTATAGAATGGCGTAATATGATTTGGTTTAAAATTCTTGGAGCCTTCAATATAACTACCTTCACCTTCGCACTCTTTAAGCTCTTCCGCGCCCCGGAAAGCAACATCACAGCTATCGCAGTTTAATGCTCCCCATTCGACAGTATGACCGTCTATCTGAATACTTACCTTCTCCGTTGCACTCATGGAGTTGCCCGGACAATATTTCACACAGGCCATGCATCTGTTGCACAGTTCAGGTCCATCATAGATGGGATCCGGCTCTAAATCCAGTTCAGTAAGAATGATTCCGACACGCTGTGCTGGTCCGAATTCCGGGGTCAGCAACATCTTACTCCAACCAATTTCGCCAAGACCGGCCATGTAAGCGGCCAGCCTGAGGTGAACCATGATATCCGGCGCAGGTTTACCCGCTTCCACCGGTTTACTGAAGCCGGCCCGGAGATTACCTTCATTGTCTATCGCCCGCCAATCACTCATATGCCCCATTGGAATAGCTTCATATCCCATATCTTCAATCTGTCGGCACAGATTATTAACCATCATTGGCATAAAAGTATAGGTAATAGCACCATAGCCCATTGAAGAGTAATTACTGAAAAATGTTCCTTCCTCAATGCCGCGCAAAGAACCACGCAACACTCGAAAGGCAACAACAATACATGATTTTGCTTCAGGCATAATATAACGTGGATCCATCTGTTTAGGGGCACCCTCAAAACGGCTCATAGGTGTGATGCCAACTAAATCCGCCCCTTGACCTTTAGCATATTTCTTAATTTCACGCGTTAACGCTATACGGTCTTCATTGTCAGACATATCTTAACTCCAAGTTATATTGGTTGACTATTTAACATATACCAAATATACACCAAGATTTTTAAAAGTCAAACCTTTTTAAAAATATCAAAATAGCAATCGAAGCAGTCGTGGTTTAAACAACAAATAAGAGTGTAGTCATAGAGCAGCTATAGGACAACATTTTGTAGCAAAAGAGAAGAAGCTGACATTCTTTTCAAAAAAGACTGTAAAGAATAAAAATCAAGGATTCTACCTGTTTTTTGCATCAAACATACCCTATAAAATATGCATGAGACATTGCGTCTCACTCGAAACTACGCCTGAAAAATGACATTCATGGATACAATTAATAGTAAGACAGCTACTCCTACGGAGCGAGTGTCAGTGCAGGAGCAACTGACCTACTTTTTGACATAAATCATTGTCGATTCTATTATGTTTGATAAAATCGTGCTTAAACAACTTGATTTTAGCCCGTCGCATAAGTATCTTGTCGGGTATGCAATTAAAACCCAAAAGGTACAACATGATATAAATCAAATCAAATAAAATAAGGAAATATCATGGCAAATTATGTTAAAGTAAGTACAATTTGTGCGGCGTCAATAAATTCGAATGGCTTGAGTGGTCAGGCAGCGGTTGATAGAATGCTTGAACACTGGACTGCAAAGTTACAACAAGTATTACCTGAAAACCCTGATCTGATTGTTTTACCGGAAGCTTGTGATCGTTATGGCGATATTACTGGCGATGATAGACTCGCCTATTATAATGTCCGTGGCAATCAGATCAGAAATATGATGATGGAAACTGCACGGAAACATCAGTGTTACATTGCATATTCAGCGATTCGTCAGGTTGAGGACGGTTCATGGCGCAATTCTACTCAAATGATTGACCGTAACGGCAATATCATTGGTATTTATAATAAAAATCATCCGGTTATTGAAGAAACAACTGAATCTGGAATTTTATGCGGTAAAGTTGCACCGGTATTCGAATGTGATTTCGGCACCGTTGCCTGCGCTATCTGCTTTGATCTTAATTTTGATGAATTGCGCCTGAAATATGCTGCAGTTCAACCGGATATTATTCTGTTCAGTTCAATGTATCATGGTGGTTTAATGCAACAATACTGGGCCTATAGCTGCCGTTCATTTTTTGTCGGCGCGCTGTACAACCTGCCCGGAGCAATAATCGCCCCCAATGGCAGAACGCTTGCCGAAACCACTAACTATTTTGATCATGTAACGACCTCAATAAATCTGGATAGCAAGCTAATCCATCTTGATGGTAACTGGCCCAAGATAACTGTATTGAAAGAAAAATACGGTCCAGGGTTTAAAATGGATGATACCGGTCACCTGGGCTCAGTATTGATTTCAAGTGAAACAGCTGACGTAACGATTGACGAAATGATAGCAGAAGTCGGTATCGAGACCTTGAATGATTACATGCAGCGTAGCCTTGAACATAGCCATGCACCGGGTAATATGGAAGAGTAAGGGTCACTGCTTCAGTATTCAAGCTTCGGCTTTCGATAACTCACATATTGCCGGACAGGTAAAATATCCCTGAATCATTTTGTTCGTCAGTACCATCTATTTGAGCCATAGCCCTACTTTTCCGTGCCTGTTTAATACACAAGTGTATTCTTTTAGCTAGTTTACTGCGCCTGTTTAAGTTCAACTGCGCAGCTCTTTAATAGCTTTTAGATCGCAAAAAGCCTCTCCAACAGTTTTGCTGCTGAAGAGGCTGACAATTACTATTTCCCAGTTATTATTTATAATTTGCGTCCGGCATCTCTGCCGCGTTCTTTGCCTTTGCCGCTTTTGACTCTTTCAATAATTTTATCAATATTCTTTTCCCGGCCGCTTTTCAGTTCAGCTAGACGATCTTTGGCTTTATCGAGTTTTCCCGCTATTTGGTCAATTACTTTTTCCGCATACTCAATACGTTTATCGTAATTAGCAGAAATTTTTGCTCTTATTTTATCAAGCACCGCTTCATCCTGAGTTTCCCGGTACTTTTTGATCAATTCGAAAATTTCCTTGCGCTCAGCTTTCATTTTATCCAGCCCTTTTTCGGCAAGAGCTTTCAATTTCGCTTTTGCTGCTTCCGGGTCACTTTTCATCAGTTTCCGAATCGCTTGCATTTCAGCTGGATAGTTAGCATTCAGATAGTGCATTATTTTGCGTTTCTGTTTTTCATTAGGACGCTTTTGCTTCCTGTCGCCACGCTGTTCTCGGCGTTCACGGCCACGCGGTTCATTTACTTCCTGTTCAGCAGCCATCAAACTACTAATTCCCATTACACCGACTAATGCCACGACCATCAATTGTTTGCTGTTCATGTTCCATCTCCTTCAGTTAAAGTTTTATCGTGAGGCAAAATACGAAAACAACGGCAAATTTCAACCGTAAGTGGATAAATTTGCTACTCAGGCACGATGCCTAAGCTACTAAAAATCGTATTTTCACCTATTTAGCTATATAAACGCCAATGCCGTTGTTTTATTGTAGACCATTATGAAAAAAATCATTTCCACGGCATAATTCAATAAATCTGCAACTCTCACATGCGGTTGTCCGCTGGCCGGAAACTGCCATTCCACGTACAATATTATGTTCAAACTCTCTCATGTTACCGCTGCTTTCGCGAATCATCATTTTGCACTGTTTGAGTTCCTGCCTAACCGGATGCCGGACAAAAATATCATCATTACCCGGCATATAAAGCATTATTTCCTGCTTTTCAATATCCAGATAGGTTTTCTGACTGAGCAACATTGAGGCTAGAGAAACTTCAATTTGACTTAAGTCTCCGCACTGGCTATGAGAAAAAATCATAATGGCGCCATAATCATGATCACGCCATGCCAGCAACGGGTTAATCCAAACACGAATACCGTCAATATCAAACGAAGCAGGTGTGTCCAGTGGACGCCATTTCAGACTGTCCAGCTGCCATAGTTTATCAAACAGGCTGTTGGCAGTAAAAGATTTCAGCCAGTCCTCCAGAACAGCCAGCCATTCAGCAAATAACGTTTTTGACACATTGTCCTGATCATAATAAATTTCAAAAATATTAGTGGATTTGGGGTCTTTACGCCATTCATCCAGCATACACTCATGCCAGTTGCGACGAAACAGCTCAAGAGCGTGACGCTGCAAAACCTCTTTTGCGGCATTGCATGTAGCATAGTTCTGACCGCAGTTGAATGTATGCCGAACGGCATCGGCAAAAATTCCCCGCAACCAGCTGTCGGCAGTGCGGATATGTTTCAGACGGTAGAGCAACCGGCAGCGGTCAGATGAATAAGGCAGTTGTCCGCCTCGTGCCAGGTGGTAATTAAACAAATAGGCAAGGTGACATGAGTTGAAAAGCAGATCACGATGCATCGACCATGAAAAGTCCTCAGGTTTGATCTGTTCTGCTAGAATCGTAATTAAATCCCTTTAAAAGCAAGTTCAGTAATATCCGGCGATATTTTGGCCAGTAACTGGAGTGATTCATTAAGTGCGTCATCAGAAGTCCGGCATGCCATTGCCCGTTTAGCTACCTCTTCCGCTTCATGCAAACTAAGTTTGCGAATTATTCTCCGAATCGCACCTATAGCAACCGAATTCATACTGAATTCATGAACACCAAGACCGACCAACAACGGTGTATAACGCGGATCGCCAGCCATTTCACCGCATACACTGACCCATATCCCCTTGTTACGGGCAGCCTCCATGACCTGATTAATCATTTTCAGAATAGCCGGATGTTCAGGGCGATAGAGGTATGCCACTGCTTCATTATCCCGGTCGATCGCACTGGTGTATTGTACCAAATCATTGGTTCCGATACTGAAAAAATCAACCATTTCGGCCAAGACATCTGCCACTGCCACTGCCGCCGGAGTTTCAATCATAATGCCGACTTCAATATTTTTATTAAAATTTCTGCCTTCCCTATCTAATTGCCCCATACACTCCTGCATTATTGACTTCAGTTCAACAATCTCTTCACTGCATGAAACCATCGGGAACATTATTTTCAAATTACCGTATGCGCTGGCACGAAGAATTGCCCTGATCTGTTCCCGCAACAACTGACGTTCCTGTTTCAGGCATAATCTTATGGCCCGCAGCCCAAGAAAAGGGTTGGTTTCGTTGATCACACCAAGGTTGTCGGCCAATTTATCACCCCCAATATCAAGGGTACGGATAACAACCGGTTTTCCGTTAATTTCTGCTATCAACTTTCTGAAAGTGTTAAACAGCTCCTCTTCACCAGGTCGTTTTCCCGGGGTCATATACATATATTCAGTTCTGAACAGACCAACACCATACATGCCGAACTTTATGGCTGATTCCACCTCATCCAGCGACTCCAGGTTTGCCGCCAGCTGAACAGCAAAGCCATCAGTGGTTTCAGAACGCAATTTACTTTCACGCATCAGGTCAACATAAAATTTCTCTTCACGGGTTGCCTTGGCTTCATAAAGTTTCCGGGTATCACCCTCAGGCAGCACGATCACTGTTCCGACAAAACCGTCAACGATCAGCAAATCACCATTCTCCACATCCTGCATAACACCTTTGGCACCAACAATTGCGGGAATCTGCATGGAACGTGCCAGAATTGCGGTATGCGAGGTATTACTGCCCGTTTCAATGACAAAAGCCAGTACTTTTTCACGATCCAATGTCGCCGTCGCCGACGGTGAAAGGTCATGGGCGATAACAATTGACTTTTCAGTCAGTTTGTCAAGCGCAACCCCTTGCCGGTTCAGCATAAGACCCAACACTCTGGAAGCAACATCTTTGATATCAGCGGCTCGTTCTTTAATATAAGGATCCGGCATAACCGAAATAGCGGTAACATATCGATCAACAACCTTGAAGAAGGAATATTCAGCACAATGGTGATGACGGCGAATCATATCTTCCACTTCATCCATCAGCATTTTGTCATCGACAATCATCAAGTGAGCATCAAAAACATTTGCTTCACGTTCCTCAAGTACCCCTTGAATTCTAACGCGCAGTTCTTCGAGTTCATCCCGTGCCTGATCCAGAGCAACATTGAATCGTTCAACCTCACAATCACTATCCTCTGGTGGAATTACTTTATCTTCAGGTTCGGCGTATGATTTATGCAGTTCACGGATAACCAGCGCGGGGCCGATGGCGATTCCCAACGACGCAGCAGTAGCATGAAAGACCTTTTCTATATTATGTGTGACAGACACAATAATTATTCCTCATCAAATTTTCTATTGATAAGCTCAACCATCGCTTCAAGCGCAGTTCTGCCATCATCTCCGGTAGCGGAAATTTTCAACACAGTACCACAACCGGCAGAAAGCATCAGCAGCCCCATAAGGCTTTTAGCGCTGACCGATTCACCATCCTTTTCGAACAGGATTTCAGCTTCAAAAGTTAATGCCAGTTTTACCAATTGCGATGCAGGGCGAGCGTGGAGCCCCAGTGAATTCTGGACTGTAACTTCATCACAATGACACTGTTCGCTAATCCCCATAAAATATCCGTTTAGTTATACCCGTCCGGGTAGAGTTAAATTTGTTTTTCTGTTAATCTCAAGCCCAAAAATAAAAACTGCGCTTTAAAATTAAATTCAATTTATAATAATAACCACTCAGTACCGCCAGTGGCAATATATATCTATAATTTATAAAAAAAATTAAAGAGTAACATTATAAAGCTAACATAAAAAACAATTTATTCAAGTCATTTAGTGCTCAAAAGTTCATTTCACAGATAAAAAAACTTTTTCACCAAAAGCATTTCGGCTTAGCTAAAGTTTTTCTATTTTTTAATATGCGGGATTGCAAGGGGAGATTCTGAACAGTAGATTAGACAATATTTTATTGGCACTCAAAGAATCAGGAAAATTTAAGGAGGCAAAATTGAAGCGCTTATTATTTAACATCACAGCTTTATTCTGTTTCACTGTGGCTATCTTGCTGCCAACCAGCCTTGAGGCCGCGATGCGGTGTACAGAATGCGGGAAAAGAATATCAGGGCGCTACATCAAAGCCAACCGCAAAACATATTGCAGTCAGAACTGTTACCGTAAAACCTTGCCAAAATGCGCTGCTTGCGGCAAAACATGTACAAAATATTATACCAAAAACGGCAAAAAATATTGTTCAAAAAAATGCCTGAATACCACCCTGCCCAAATGTGTATTGTGTGGTAAACCGGTCTCAAAAGGGGTGATCTTCGGTCATGACCGGAATAAAATATACTGCAGTGAATGCGCGGCACTTCCTAAATGTTTCAGCTGTATGCTACCCGGGGACTGTACACAGCTCGATGACGGTCGTAATATCTGTTCACAGTGTGCAAAAACTGCGATTTACCAGCAGCAGGATGCGGAAAAATTACTGACTTCGATCAGAGCTAAAATGGGCAGCAGTCTCAATTTAACAACCCATGACAATATAAAACTCCATCTGACGGACAGCAGTGAACTGAAAAGTAAATCACCGGACTATTCATCCGGGCATGAATTGGGGCTTTACCTTTATAAATTTACGGTTCACACCGTAACCAATACAAAAAAAAACATCTGGGGCAGAGAATTGAGCCGGGAAACCACGACCTACAAAGATAATGTTTCATATTCAATCTATGTTCTGTACGGCACGCCGCGCCATAAATTGATTGAGGTGCTGGCACATGAACTGGGTCACGACTGGATGCAGAAATATTACCCGAAAATAAAAGATCTCAAAATCAAAGAAGGCTGGGCTGAATATGTCGCATCACAGGTCAACATATTGTATGGTCGTCCGGCAATGAACCGGCGCATGAAATTTAATAAAGATAAAACTTACGGTGACGGCTACCGAATGATTTCAGCCATCGGCAAAAAACGCGGTATGACAGGAATTAAAGATTTCTTCAGACAAAATTCCCGTTAAAATTAAATAGTGAGCCATTTAAATTAATTTTGAGTGCGATTCGTGCCGGAATAAAACAAATGGAATTTTCATCTGGGCATCAAATAGAAAGCTGGCTTTATTGTGTTATATTACACAGCAGAACAACTTAACTTTTAAAATCACCCATTACGGGTATAACCAAGGCAGGAGCGCGAAAATGCAACATCTTAATAATCCGCCGGAAAACCATCAGCAGGTACTTGGCGGACAAGGTTGGGTCGGTCTGATCGATCACCTGGGAGAAGAAATATCCATAATCAATGCCGCCCGGGTCTCATTCGGAAAATTGAAAGACCAAATGGAAGAGCGTGACATAACATTACTTGACTATCTGATTGAAAACAAACACACCAGTCCAATGGAACATGTGGTCTTCACATTCAGTGTTCACTGCCCGCTGTTCGTTCGTGGTCAATGGCATCGCCATCGCACCTGGAGTTATAATGAAATTTCACGGCGTTACACCGAAATTGACATGGAGTTTTATACCCCTGACAAATTGCGCCAACAGGCCAAGAGCGACCGTCAGGCTTCAGTTGCAGCGGCTGACTTTGATGATGCCGAACTCCGTAAAATGATCAGCACCCATAACCAGTCATCATTTGAACTCTATGAAACCTTGCTTGACCGCGGGGTCTGCCGCGAACAGGCCCGTGGTATATTGCCACAAAATATGCTGGTTACCTTCTGGGGAACGGTAAATCTGGGCAACCTGCTCCATTTTCTTGAGTTGCGTGACAGTGAACACGCCCAATGGGAAATCCGTGAATATGCCATTGCCATCAAGAAATTGATCAAACCGATAATTCCAAATGTAGCAAAATACTATGAATCCAAAGGACAAGTCTGGTAAGTCCAAACTGAAGATCGCCTTGACAATGGGAGATCCGGCCGGGATCGGCCCGGAATTGGCCGTACGCGCCGCAACCGACGCAGACTTTTGTGATCGAGCCGAAATTATCGTTTATGGCTGCCCAGATATTATTGCTGCCGCTGCCGAAAAATTTACCGGTGGGAAAATGCCGAAGTCAATCTGTCCGACCGGGAATTTGAAATACAGCAAGGTTCCAATCGGCAAGGTCGATGCAGCCTGCGGGGCGGCAGCCCGAGAGGCAGTAATAACGGCAACCAAAGATGCCCTAGCTGGCAAGGTCGATGCAATTGTCACCACGCCGATGAACAAAGCTTCCGTCAATCGCGCCGGAATCCCGTTCACCGGTCATACTGAACTGATTGCTCAACTCTGTAAATGCCACAGTTACGCAATGATGCAATCAGCCGGAAATTTACGGATTGTTTTTGTCACCACCCATATCGCGCTGAGCGAGGTTATCAAAGCAATAACCGCCGAACGCATTATAGAGGTGACTGAACTACTCAATAATGCAATCAAAGCCGAAGGGATAAAACACCCCTCGCTGGCGATGGCGGCCATCAATCCTCACGCCGGTGAAGATGGTTACATGGGAGATGCCGACGAGAATATTGTTAAACCAGTAATAGATTTACTAGGTCAGCGTGGTATTAATATAACCGGACCATTTCCGCCGGACACACTGTTTATTAAATCAACCCGGGAAAAATTTGACGGGATTATTTCGATGTATCATGATCAGGGCCATATCCCATTTAAAATGCTGGCATTCGATCGCGGCGTCAATTCAACCCTCGGTCTGCCGATTATCCGCACCAGCGTCGATCACGGCACCGCATTTGAAATCGCCTGGCAGGGAGTGGCTGACCCGGGTAGCCTTAATGCCGCCTTGCATTTGGCAATAATTAGAGCTAAATGACTTGGGGATTGGGAATTGAGGCTCCGCCTTCGTTTAAAAACTATGGCGCGATAAATTGGGGCTTGGGGCTAACTCGGCAGACTTACCTATTAAAAAAAATATGCAGGAAAAATGAATATAAAAAAGAATAAAGAAAAAAATCAGCTTGCCCTGCCAACAGCTCTGCTGGTCGGATTTTATACCCTGTTCTTCCTGGGAGGAATAACCAGAGAGCTAATGGTCCGTTTGGGCGGTTCGCTTGAGGCGGCCGCCTGCGGCCTGCTGTTCCTCATGCTGTGGATTACCATCGGCTGGATAAGTTTGCCTGTCAGACAATATCCAATTGCCGCAACTGTAACGGCCGTCGCCATATTACCGCTTACAGCCATCGTCGGCATTGTAACTGTTGCCATTTTGCCGGCTGCTAGCGTAGCTCCCGGCAGTGGCACTGTAATATTGACAGCTGGAGCCGGAACATTTTTATTCGGGCTCAACAGCGGTATTTCATACGCCCTAAATAACAGCAATGCAAAGCGGAATAACTACATCGGCTGGATTACAGGTGCTATTGCGGGCGGAGCTAGTTATCAGTTCTGCAATAATATTCCAGTCCCTGAAATATTTCTCCTGTTCGGCTCAGCTGCATTGCTGCTAATTGCTGTTTTCATAAAACAATTCAGTCACAAAGAGCGGGGTTGTTTTGCTCTGGCATCAATAACAGTACTGTTAATATCAGGCTGGTTATGGCAAAATCAAAACTATTTCCAGAACAAGACATGGCAAACAGGCCCGTTGACCGGCTCCCGTCTGAAATCTCTGGAATATTCTGATGGCCGCTATTCGCTGGTGGCTGAACCCCATCGACGTCAAGGTGAGTTTATATTGTACAAAAATGGTCTGCGTCTCTGGAGCATTCCGGCTGACAGTGGCAAATACTCGGCCAGCACCCTGTTTTCAGCTATGCAGAACATGTCGAGTAAGCGGCAATGCGTCCTGATTATCTCCTCGCCGTTTACAAAAGTTCCCTATCTCATGCTTGGTCTGCCGAATATAGGCTCAGTTGATCTGCTCTGCCGAAACCGCGATTTTGCCTTGCTGGCAATCTACGGCGGCATTCTACCGCCGCCATCACCACACTTTAAATTAATCACCAATCAACGCGGTTTTTTTTCAAGTTCATGGATCACTCGGACACCAGGGAAAAAATATGACTTGATTATGATATTTGACAACACCTCGGAACAACTCCTGACTCCATATATTTTCAGGCAACTGAAAACCATGCTGAATCAAGGTGGAGTAGTGACTGTCGGATTACGCCATCAGCGCAAACAGGCAGCTAAAATTGCCGACAGCCTGCGTACTATATTTCCTGAAGTAAAAATATTGAACGGCAATCCATTGCTGATTGCCGCCGGCAGCCAGGGCATAACAGTTTCACTGACTGAACTGGACAGACGTTTTTCTGCAAACGGCAACCTGCCGACCGGCACGCTTGAAGTGCTCTATTCGACACTTGAGACAACCGCCGATAAATCTGAGACACCAGTGATGTTCCAGTCAAAAATCTTTGCTTTACCTAAATTGCCATGGAACTTTTATCTAGTAGCGGCCATTGGCTTTGCCCTCTACCTTACCCTGCGCTTTTTTATGTCAAGACGCCATAATAACTCAATTGTCTTTACTGCGGGTGAAAACGGATTTTATGCTACTGCCATGATTATAACTACCGCATTATATTTCCAGGCCTCGACCGGTGAAATTTACAGCCGTGGTGTATTACCGATTGCAACCATCATGAGCGGAATTGCGCTGGGAACTTTGTTCTTTAGCAGGGGGCCAAAATTTGTTGCTGCAATCACGATATTATCTATAATTCTGCCAGCAGCTTTACTTGGCCTAAACCTACCTTTCATTGAACAGTGGCCAATTGAATTCACCATTATCCCGCTACTGGTATTCGCCGGTATCGCAACTGGTTGTTGCCATATTATGCTCCGGCGAAAAACAACTATTATTGATTATTCCCGGCTCCCGCTATTTGAGTTTACCGGTGGGATAATTGCAGTTACACTATCATTGCTCCATGACCTGTTCGAACCTGATGTTATGAGCATTGCCCTTATCCTTATCGCTATCAGGCTGACAACAGCGGTATCTATCATCAAAACCGGTAAATTCAACAATGACAGTTTGCTCTCTATGCCGAGCAATATTAAATAATGCCTGAACGAAAACGATACTTTTGTCGGAGTTATAAAATATCAGATTAATCAGCCACTAAACAGAGCCAAATCGGACTTGTCCATGCAAACACTCCCCGTGCTTTTGCCAGATTGTGCGGATAATCACTATCCATCTCAAATGGTCGCCTTGAATTCAAGCTTGGATCACCATTCAAGCCAGCTGCTCCAACTAACTTCAGTCGCAGAAAATAAAAATGATTGCCGGCAGTTGCCGCATTATCGGTAAATGATAATTGATATGTAGAATTACCTGGGGTTGCCCGGTGAATAATTTCGCCATCCCGGAAAATCTCGATAGCTTCTATTGAATCCGGTGCCTCAATCGCCGCAGTAATCAATGGGGATTTAGTAATATTGCCCTGACTGCCGATAAACAGACCCGCAACCCGGAAGTCTATAAAGACCGCAAACCCCTGTGTCGCAATAATCCTACGGTTCTGATAAGCATCGAACAGTGCTTCCGGGGTCAGTTCGGTAGCAAAAAGACCGGTTAAAGCACCACCCAGTCCCGGATTGGCGCGATGCGCGTCACTGGAGCCGATGAAGCCAAATTTATGACCTGCTTTTAATTGTTGAATAGAAAAATCACATTCTGCCAACACTGCCCGCCATGAAGAACAAATCTCGACATTCCACTCTTTATCTGCCGCAAGCAGTTCATAAGTACAATGATGCGGATAGCACATGCCGTTCGTCTGTTTGAGTTGGGCAAGCATCTCTTTGTCAGTTTCGCTGCCCTGATCGATTCGCCTGAACATTTGTCCAGCCGGACCAGGATAAATAACACAACGATGGTTAAAATCAGGCGAAAGGTCATGGCGATGGTAGGTGAATTCATAGCCGGGGAAGAGCACAAACTCACCAGTTCGGGTAAAATGGCGACTGAATTCCTGATGAATTTGCCATTCCGCCGGACTTAAGGATTTATTAGGGTAGAAATCATTGTCAATTACACACAAGGCATCCAGTCCGGCAATATCTCTGGCATAATGAATAATCTCATCCGGTTCTCCTTCAGCATCCGCACTGAAATTTGAATGGCAATGGGTGTCAGCCCAGAACATGGAATACTGAGAATTATTTACCTTTACCGCTCTTCTGTTTTTTATAAGTTTCGGGATATTAAATTCACCCCACCTTGCCCATTTTCCCTCATTAATCACGTAGCTTTGCTGCCGGTCAATATCTATTGTCTCAATATTGACAATATCCATGCCTTTCGCTTCAAACTTAAAACATGCTACCGGAAGGGTTTTTCCATCAAAACATATGGCTGTTGCATAGCCATAACCCAAATTGGCTATTAATGCCGGTTCCGACCAGTTTTCGCCATCAAAACAACGCCCTGCCAGATGCCCCGACAACGCAGTTGCCTCCGCTTCCAGCCGCACTTCCCAGAAACACCACAAATGTCCATTACTATCAGTCGAAAGCCTGGGATTGCGACGCAGTCCCAGGTAGCCTTTGTAGATGTCAGAGGCGAGCAGACCTTCCCGCAAATCTGCAACAACCCGGTTGTTGTAATTTTTCAGTATCTCAAGTTTTCCATGCTTCAACTGTCCGACCATGCTAAAGGAGCTATGATCAACAATACCAAGCTTATCCGCGGTCTCCTGCATTACGACCCAGGCAAGAAAGATCTGTCCCCGGTTATTGCTGACTGCGTCAGGACAGAACCAGCGTTCATTGTCTGTTGCAGCCGGGGTAATGGCTGAAGAACCAGTCTCATTTAAGATACAGCCCGCGATCTCATACTTCCCGTTTTTATACTGATCCCAAAAAAGATGGATACCTTGCTGATTTGAACAAATAGTCGGGCGGAATGCGTCAATACCTGCTTCAGAAACCTGACCAATCAAATCCCAGCCAATCGTAGTCTGTTTAACCACTGTTATGCGGAGATTGCCGTCGCTGACTGTCGGAAAAGCGATCCACAGCATGTCCGAAAAATAGTCCGCGACCGGTGGCAGGCATAATGACGTGGAGGAGAAAATGGTTTCTACCGTGCCTAACGCCAGTAGCTGGTTAATTACCGGAGCATATTTTATTTGCCATATACCAGTTTTAAACTCATTCCAGACCAGCGCAAGTCGATCGTTGTTGTCGGAAACTAAGCGTGGCTGATGACACAAAGCAGCTGTTGGCAGTTCAAGACGTGAAATATCATTGCCGCGTTTGCGAGTTATGAGTATGGTATTTTTGTCTGCAGTTTCCATTTGAACGGCAGTCCATATTCCATTGCCGTTGACCGCACAGCTTAATTTCCTGCCGAAGCCGAAAAAATCCCGGTTCGGAAACCGGAAAAGCTGCTCTTTGAGGTTATTGTTGATTTTTGTCATACCTTAGCCTATTTAAGTTAAAATTATCGGTTAATCTGAATTACCACCGGTGACCGCGCCGGCACCGAACAGCTTACGACTACATAGCCTGACTGAATAGCAGCAGTTGCCACCAGTGTTTTCGGATAAATACTTTTTATTTTAACGTTAGATACATTTGCTAATTCTTTTGTTGTCAATTGAATTTTAACATGTTGCGGCTCTTTAGTGATATTATAAAGCACAATACCCAAAGAACCATCCACGGCTTTCCACATAGAGCGTAACACTGCCGGATATGTAACGTTGAACCATGTTTTGCTCCAGGCTCTCCAATAACGGAAATCCACTTCAGGCAGCTTATTGATGATTTTCGGTTCACGGAGCATTTCTCCATAAACCAGAAATTTTTTAGCCGCGGCATAAGCATGATAACGCTTGAGTGATGTTGACAGAGCGGTTCCATGGTTTTTGAAAGTCAGCAGATTCGCCGGTTGATTATAGCCGGGTTTAAACCCCCATACCAAAGCCTGGCCAAATTTGGCGATAAATGAGATTGAATCGTCATTCTCAACATCTCTTTTCCCCAGCCAGGTACTGAAAAGAATAGTATAGTCATGATAAACCGCCTGGGCTAACGGAATAGCTTCGGCTTCACCTTTTTTCAGATAGCGATGCCAATTGTTACATGCAAGAATACCGTCAAGAACGCCAATATTGCCTTCCCAGAAACTCTCGGCAACGAAACAAAACTCAGGATTATATTCACGAGCACGTTTTCTCAATTCCCTAACCATTTTCTGATTAGCCTTGATATATTCGTTACCACCTCCACTGTTTTTATTATAAAGCGGATTGAAATTCAGATAGGTTCCACCATGGTTGTCCGAATCCAGATAGGCTGCATCAAATTTAGCCACTCTAGCCATTTTTTCAACTGTATCGCCTAGTACCCGCGTCCATACTTTACCGGGATATGCGATAGCAGTGATATTAGGATTTTTCTTCTTTTTTGAAAAATCCCATACCAGTGATTGCCCGTAAAAGTTTTTAACTGCATGCTCAAATCCAGCTTCCTGCTTGAAACTTTCAGTTTCAATATCCCAGCATATCCCCTGAATATAGGCGACAATTCTAAAACGATGCTGTTTGGCTAACTTTATATATTCAACAGTGCTGGGCGGCAATGGAAACCGGTCAGGCGTACGGTTGTGAAAATATGAACCTTTTCCCCAATAGGTGGCAAAAATACCTAAATTCAAACCTTTCATGGCTTTGAGCAGTTCAGGCGTATACATCAAACTCCTATTTTTTTGAACTCCCCATAAAAACCATTCATCAATCTCCTTAAACCATTTCGGAGTACTTTTGCGCGTCAACAACGGACCTTCCGCGCTCCACTGCTGTTTCAATGCCCATTGCCGGTAAATACGCGCGGCATCATACCAGTCACCCTGAAAACATCTGATCACGGTATCGTATGGTGTTTCCCAGATTTGCGGAACTTTTTTCATATTATCCGGCACATGAACCATCGCCCAGGTCAATCCCGTCTCTTTATCTGTTTTATACCGGTAACGTTTGACATTCTGTTCGCCATCAAAACAGCCCAGATAGAGCCCGTTTTGCCGGTTGTAGTAGGCGTCAAACTGCATACTGTGACCTGATCTGTTCTGCTGAAACCGCTCTTTTTTGCCGAGAATGCCGTTTTCGATAGGATTAAGGCACAGTCTACCGGTGAAGCATGGTATAGCAAGACGATCTTCTTTGAGTTCACCATTTTCAGGATAGATCCCCTGAATGACCGGTGCGGTCAGGTAGAATACAGTATATTCGGTACTGCGATTATTGAATCCGGCGCGGAAACGGACAAACTTGTCATTCGGTGCTAATGAAATTTTCACCCAGAGGTCAAATACTGCTTTTTCTGTTCCGACATCAATTCCGTTCCATTTGAAAATGAGCGTGTTTTTATCGGGCTTGCTGAGGATACCGCCAACATTCAAATTTGCTGACGTCATTTTCAATAAGTCCGCTGACAGGCCAATATCATTCTGCCGTCCGCCTTTATCATTTTGCTCCGGATCATTTGACAATGCGGCAGTTGCAGGCAGTTTAAGCCTCTTGCCCGGAATTTTTCTCAGTTGGGCACTCCATAGTAAACCACTCACGGAACGATTTATGAATTCTGTGCCCTGTGCGTTGCGGATACTGATAATCCCGCCACCAGCTTTCGGGGCACGAAACTGGATTGAGATGTATCTGTTTTTTAATTTAGCGGCGGCGGTCGGGAGTTTTTTTTTAGGACATTGGATGAAAACTTAACATTATCCAGCAGGATCGTTCCAGTGATTCGGAAACAGGCCCGCATTTTCAGTGACCCATCCGGAATTTCGAGCGTGATAGAGTCAGTCTGCCATTCTGCAGTCCCTTTGCGCCATGGATTGCTTTTGACATTCTTCGGGAAAGAACCCAGTGCTTTATTACGCTTGCCGTAGAACCCGATAATAGGGCGGATCTGACCGCTGCCTTTGTACTGAAAGCTGAAGCTGTATTTTTTAGAACTTCTGATTTTAATAAGATCAAGACTCAGTAAAAAAGCCGGATATTTTGAGTTGCTATTAATTACTTTTAAGGCATTTCCGGTAACGCCTGCTCCTACTGCTATCCTGCTATCGCCTTCCTGACGTTTTTTTACATTCCAGACACTCCATAAATCCGGGCGGATTCGATCGGAACAATACTCCATGTCACCATTTTTAGGACTGCCTTTGACAATAAACGGCGGCGGTGGACTTTGGCGCTTGGTTGCTCCGACAAGCTGGTTAAGATAGAGGGACAACCAGGCCGGATAGGTAGCGCCGGTAATGGTTCCGCCACCTTTTATATGCGCGCCATAAGTAATACTGTCACCGAAACATACAACTACATCACCCGGTTTAATTTTTCCTTTAAAAACTGGGATAAAAAGTTCAGCGAATTTCTGACAACCTTTCGCGTTCAAATGTACGCCATCACCACGACCACCGTTGGCATCAACGCGAATCAGAGCTTGTTTGACATTATCGCCCCCGCCATATTTATTACAGAGGGCACGGAGATCCACCAGCGGCAGTCTGTTTTTCTCTGCCAGCTCCCGAACAATAACATCAAATTTCTTCAAGTAACCGTTAAGATCATTTTTTGCCGGGTGTTTACCAACACGTTTTTGCAGTATTTCCTGATTGACCGGGTTAATCGTTACCAGAATGATATTTTTGATCCCGCCGGTTTTGGCTCTGTCAATCATGGTTTGCATGTTTTTACGAAAAACTGCAGGCTCCACGCGTCGATTCCGGTTATGAGAATCATTCATTCCGAAATATAGTATCAGGTAGTTCGGTTTCACATCCAGCACATCGCGTTGAAAACGCTTTAGTCCATCAGCAGAAGCATGCCCGCCAATTCCTTTATTAACGACCAGTACCCGCTTCGTTGATCCCAGTACAGATGCTGCACAGAATGTTGCCAGCATAGTTAAAACTGTAATTTTTTTAAACATTTTTTCCATCCTTTTGTTATATTATTTTTGACATATACTGTTATTCTAACAGGTCTATTTTTTTGCTGCTGAAACGCTATTCGAACAGGTATTCGTTGTCGGAGTTCGCAATCGTACGACCTTTTCGAGCAGCGTCTAATTACGCATAATCTCCACTACTAACGTTCCGCCGGCATTAATCGTAAAGCAGTTTCCTTCACCTGTCTGCGCAGCATTAACGGCCTGCCAGACCGTAATGGGGCGCTGGGGTAAACTAATTTGTTTAGCATCCTTGGAAACATTGAAAATGAACCAAATTTCTACCTCGCTACCAACTCTTTTACGGATCCATAACTGACGGTCTCTGTCTGTATCAGTGGGTTCCAGCCCGGCATCGTTCAATATCCAACTGGAAAGATCAAATATGCTATCGTCCCATTGCCCGTTATATGACAGGGAACAGTTGGCGCCAAGTGTGTAGACCAAGCCTTGCCCGAAACTGTTACGAACCGCAGCAATCCTGCCGTTTTTCCAATGGGCTATAGTTTCGCCGTCACCAAGCAACTCTAATTCGACCCGCCAAACTTTGGCTGAAACCTGAAGTCCATTATTGAAAGCGGCGATTTCCCGGCTATCAGTATTTTCCGGTAAAGCAATGCGTTTCTTTTCATAACATCCGCACAAAATATCAAGACCATAACCAGGACGTTTCATATTCAGCCAGGTTTTCTCATCTCTAGCAGCAAAAGGGTGTTCAATGACCAACACTCCGCCAGTTTTAACATATTGTTTCAACCATTCAGCAGTTGAGCTGGAAACAATTTCAATACAGCTGAGGTGTAATAATTTTACAGCACTCAAGTCATCGCCCGGGATCACCCAGTCAACGGATTCGCCATTACCCTGATAGCCCAGATGAGCTGACCTGATCGCATTTTTATATGGATAATCAACATCCGGCATAACATTTTGTGCGTTGCCCAGCCAGGTTTTCATAGCCAGTAAACGTTGCAGTAAATCAGATTGTGTACAATGTAATAAAGCCACTCTAGCTTTGGGACGACGTGTCTGTTTAAGAAGCCGACCTTTTTTATTTATGATTCGCACTGCCGCTTCACAGACCCGGCTGGTTTCGGTTTCAGCTCCATCCAAATCGCGCAGTCCGAAGCCGGCAGACATTATACCCATTCTTACGGTCCGGTATTCCCAAAAAGTAAAGCCGCCACAGCCGGCGGCAATTGCCATCCAGATATGTCGCTTGAGAATTGACGGGTCGGTAATCTTACCCCATTTGGGACTTTTACCATAAAATTCGTGACACCAGTAGTCAGGATCTACCCGTCGTAACCATGAAGACTGAAATTCCACTTCATTATATTCCAGAGGCGTTCCGGGCGAATATGGGACATTCATTGAGAAGCCGTAACGGTCAGTCGAGGCAGAATTAAGCAGATCATCGCTGGCATCACATGCCGGATCCCGAGCCACATTGCACCCGCCGGCATGAACCATAACAGGTTTTTCAGAATCTACAGAACGAATGGCGCGTTCTACGAATTTCACCTGTTCTGCTACAGCATAGGCAGCCCACTGACGCCACAAAAACATCTCCACTAAATCACAATTTGACACCGGTGGAATTAGATTGTCGTATGAAGTCCAGGCTTTGTATAATTTGGCGTTTAACTCTTCTATTGTACCGAAGCGCTGTTGCAGCCATTTTCTGTATGATTGAACAGAGTCATCGCAGCAACATTGAAATACCGGGCGACTCCGCGGTTCATTCCAGGCATTGTAACACCACAACGCGGGGCTGTCTTTATAGCGTTTTACAAGATTTTTCACAAAATTTGCCGCTGCTGATATTACTGCCGGTTTGTCAAAACAGGGCATAAATCCTCCGGCATAGTATGAGGAATTCATTGCAAACGGCGTTATTGGAACACCGTGAAACCCAATTCTGGTGCCGTTTAAACTGTCAAATATCCAATCAGGCGCATTTTCCAGCATCGGTTTCAGGATTACCCGTAATTTATATTTTTCTGCTAATTCAAACAGCCGATCAAGATCTTGCCAGACAAATTCTCCACGAATCCGTTCGTGCCAACGCCATAGTGGACGAAATTGAATATGCGTATAACCTGCTTCAGATATTTGCTGGAAATCCTCTTCCCAGTCTTCCGGCAGCGGCGTGGGGGAACAGTAATAATGGACTCCGAAAGGAAAGAAGTCATCAGAAAATTTTGCCTTGGGAATTACGGTTGATTTTTGTTGATTATTCATCTTTTATCCTTCGTTAATCTTGATTATAACGGTGATTGTAGAAATTTGCCGTAAAGACTTTCGAATCACCTCTATAAAAAATCAAATTTTTAGTTTCTGATAATCATCTGCGGATTGATTTTGATGATTTTTCGCTTCCGCAGATTTTTATTCATTAAAATTTTAATCGCAGTCGAGCCTATCTTTTCGTATTGAACTTTAACAGTGGAAAAATGTTGTTCTTTGCTGATTTCAGGGAAAAGACTGTCGAAACCCGCTACCTTAATCTTGTCGCCCAGCTCAATGGAATTCAAATACTCCAACACCCCCTTGGCAAGATAATCGTTGGCGGTTATTATCACTGTCGGTTTGGCCGTATCCATAAGCTGTTCAGCCATTTCCATTCCGAGCATTACCTGCCGTTGAGCTGAGCCACCCGACGAAGGGTGTGAAACAATAAGTTCTGGACAAATAGCGTACTTTGCATTTTTCAGGGCATCCTTATAGCCTTCCAGGCGATCGCGATAGTTATTACACTCCATATCTAACAAGACAAATGCTATCTGTTTATGGTTGCCTGTCTCAATAAAGTGTTCTGTCATTTGATAGGCTCCGGAATAGTTATCATTGAAAATTCCGTAAATATTTTCCGGTAACTCTGGGAAATCATCATCATACAAACCTAAATGGGCAATCGGCAGTGCCGGAAACCGCTCCGCCAGTGAGCTGATTTCATCAATAGCATAGCCACTGAATGTTAATATGCCCTTGAAATCAATGTCATTACTGTTAATGCAACTGTTAATTCTGTTTTCAAGATTTCCGGTAACGAGCAGGACATCCATCTTCTCAGCTCTGGCCTGATCGGTGATGCCCTTGTATAGTTTGGCGTTGAATGTATTTTGTTCCAACAGTTCAATTCCGTCCGGGCAGTAAATTGCACAGACCGTATGAGTGCAGCTGAAGTTGCCTGCTGCTATATTCCCGACATAAGTTCCCTTTTTGGGACGCCGGAAACATTTGCCGGATTTAACCAATTCATTAACTGCTTTGTAAGCTGTCTCAACACTGACTGCCGCTCGCAGTGATATCTCTTTGATATTGGGCAGCGGTGTGCCTTCAGCCATATTTTCCGTTTCAATAAAGGTTCCGATCTGTTCTGCCAGTTGAAGATAAAATGGCGTAGGGCTTGCTTTTTCAAGAGTAAATTTCATTATAATCACCTATTAAAGAGGCAATTTCAAAAATCTCCGTGGCATCTTTTTTATTTTTGACGGCATCTTTTTTATTTTGAGCTCATTCGCATACCTACAGGTATGTTCAATCGCTAAAAAATCAAAATCTACTCGCCAAAAACAGTAAAAATCATGCTCACGTTGGACTTTTGAAATCACCTCTAAAAAATGTTAATTTTTTCATTATCAAAGTAACTGTCTCGATAAAGTGATGGTTTAGATACCTCAAGTACTAATGCCGCTCCGTCGACTGCGGTAAACGAGTGGCGGGTCTCAATCGGCATATTCAAGACATCGCCACAGGCTAATCTTCTGGTGCTGTCATCTATGGAAATATCAATAGTGCCTTTCTGAACATAAAAGGTTTCATCTTTTATCTTATGAAAATGAACGGGACAGGTTTGCCCGGCGAAAAGAAAAATAAATTTCCCGCAGTAGCCATGTTTAAGTTCATTGCATATCCAAAATTCAATCTCCCCTATATTAAAAAAATCATTTAAGCCAAAATGTAACATAAGTGGATCATTATCCGGCATAGTCAATCCCCATGCTGTGATTTGTTCGTAACATTTAGACAATGTTTCTGCTTTGCAGCAACCCTGTAATTCAAGCTGTTTATTATGTTTTCCCGCCATCGCTGTTTACCTTGTTTTTGTTGAAATCGTTGATTTCGCTTGCCTGATGGTTATTATACTTCATAAAGCTTAAATTGTCAAATATTATATGAAAAATATTTTGATGTTTTACAGGTAATTCAGCAGTTGTTAAGCTCTTTTTTCGCCTATTCTGCATTGGTATCTGATTGAAAAAATACTTGCTACTACTCAGGTCTAATCCTGTTTGTAGTTCCGCCTTTAGGGCGGTGTATTCGCTTCGCTTGTTCGCCTTGCTCACCTGTCGCTACGCTCGAGGTAGCGAGCTGGCACGCACCTAAAGATGCGAAAAACACCCACTAAAGTGGGAACTACGAGCGAGCGCAACTAGGTGAGTAGTAACAAATACTTTATAGATGCTGTTTTTTCTGGAGAAATTACCTATTTATAGCTGAAGGTTGCCATTCGGTCAGTCTTTGTTGTTTGTATCAACAAAAAACAGGCAGCGGTCAATAGAGGATAGTCATTGCTGTTACTGGGATAAAAAAAGAAAATAAATTAATATTGCTCTTGACAGGAAAAACTTTTTATGTTATACTTATTATTAACGAAATAAGCGAAATTATGATTGTCCAAAACAGTGAATAGTTGTAATATTCAACTGCCGACGATATAAATAGAAGGAGATTTGCTAGAAGAAGCCCCGTAAATGATTGTAATTTTTAAACCCAACAAAGGAGAAATTAAGATGAATTCAACTCGAAAACAGACTGTCGGAATGAAGTTTTTTACCCTTATCGAACTCCTCGTGGTGATCGCTATTATCGCGATTTTAGCCTCAATGTTGTTACCGGCGCTGAACAAAGCTCGGGCTGCGGCTAGATCCATAAGCTGTAAGTCACAGCTTAAACAATTCGGTACGGCCAATGCAATGTATATCAATGACAGTAATGGTTATCCTGTACTTACCGGTAATGCTACTTATAAATGGTCACGCTATATGTTTTGGTATGATAACATCAAATCCTATCTGGGGATAGCATCAATTTATACCGGACCGATTTCGACACGTCCATCTGCAAAGCCAAATATCTTTACCTGCCCTGAAGCGACTAAAATGCGTCCCGGACCGTTGTCTATGGCTACAGCCTGGCCGCGGGGAACAGCGTATGGCTACAGTCCCAGTGCTGGGGTGCCGATGTTCGGCTATGGTTGGAATACGCAACTGCGCCGCGGCGGGCAGTGGAATCCAATGAAAGAGAGTCAGATCAAAAAACCGGCGGTAACCTTTTTTCTGATTGATGCCAATAACAGAATACTGGATGGTTATAACGGCAATGATCTCTATCCAGGGTCTTTGTCCTACGTCGCGTATCGCCACAATGATGTCTGGGCAAATATTGTTTACATGGATGGTCATGTTGACTCCAGTAAACGGATAAGGCCCTATTACCCGCTGTACGGCACCTATGGTCCCTGACCTGGTGTCGCTCGGCGTAAGTAGCTGTCTCCCCCGTGTGGCTTTTTCGCCGCAAAAGCCGATTATTCCATTTTGGTTCAAACCGCACACTAACGGCTTCAAATCATAAAGCCACATCCCGCAAGGGTATGTAACTTATGATTTAAAATCACTATGAAATGTTTTTTCTTAGTAAAAGGTCATTGTGTTCAGAAACTACCGCCTTACTGTCAAGCTCTGATTCGGCATAAACCGTTCGTCGTACCTCCTCACTATTTATTGCCTTTCATTTCATTCAGGCTCAGAATTCCTAGTCCGATTCAGCTTGACATTCAGTTGGTTCCTTGCGGGATGCTTCGCCAGCGGGCATAATTTCCAAAATAAATTTTGGTAAATTATTCAACAAAAAAGCAACCCGTTATTTAATCGTTATTTTGATCCAAATAACGGTTATTTGGAGTGCATCTTTTGATACTCACATTGCGTTGAAGCTAAATGAGCTCAAAGCTACCCACAGATTTGGGACAGGAAGCGGATATTTGTATAACCGCCAGGAATATTAATGAAGAAACGGTCTAGAATCCCTTTTGAAATTATTATTGCGGGATGCTTTAATCTTTTGCTGATACTGTTCTTATGTCTCCTGCCCGGTAATTTACCAAATTATTAACAATTGCAAGATTGCTACAAGTTACAGAAACAGCTAAAATCAGCCAGCAAAAAGATAGTTTTCTGTAGAAACTGTTAAAACAGTATTTACCGGCAAGACCTGAGGATAAAACCAGCGGTGAAATATATCTTACGATGGCAAGGATTCAGTTACGCCGCAAACAAGATGTCACTGCACTGTTTTATCTGAATAAAATACTCAAACAGCCTGAAGTTTATAACTATTATACGGTAAAATTACTCCATGCTGAAGTAAAAATAAAATTAAACCGTCCAGCAGCAGCACATAAAGATTATCAGGAAATTCTGATCAGCAATCCCCCTAGTGCTACTCGGCATAAGTTCGTATACCCTCTGACTGTTCAATGTTGACATTATCACGCTCCTACAGAGCTATAATTTTTTTATGAATATTACCTGGGGTTCTATCCCAGGCTGATGAATTTTGTGCTTTCAGCACTCTAGTTGTCATAAGTTAAGGGTACCTTGAAAAGAGCGCAGCTAAACCCTTAAATTCAATAGCCCCAGGTAAAACCTGGGGAACTATCAACATTTATAAAACAAGTGCTGGATCTTGAAAAGACCGTAGGTAACCACGAAATAAAATAGTATTGAACGCCCATAGGGGGCACGAACTTATGCCGGACGACACTAGTAGCATTTCTTTTCAGGCAAACTATCTTTTAGCCAAATCAGGCATTGGCAAGAGCCTGGAGCATTTTTCCGCTATCCGGTTAATTACCAAAAGATAAGAGCAAACAGCAATGGATAGATAAAGCATTAAAATTAATAAAGCAAATTGCGAATTAAATACAAGTAGAAAAATCAATATATAGTGCTATTGTATAGCTATGGAGATTACTGCTTACTGAGTATTGTTTAAAAGAAATTGAGTAGAAATTATTTTGTTATGAAAAAATTTAAAATTGTTCTGGATGATTTACTTACCGCTCTCGAAGAGGCGACTGAAAATGAAAATTGGAATGATGTCGATGACCTTTGCGATGAGTTTTCTTTTGTTGTCTTGGAAAACAAAGCGAAATTCATGCGCTATTTTTCCAATATTCATCGTGCTGACTATGAAAAAATTATTAATATTTTCATGGCATTAGATCCGTATGACTGGCACGACTTTCTGATTGAACAGCTAAAACAACACCTACTTGAAGCCGAAGATCTGACAAAGTATGATGTTATCGAAAAAGAGATTCTTAATACTCTGGTCGACTTTTCAGATACGATTGAAGAAGAGGAGCTACTCAGCCGCGATATCCAGAAAGAGTTGTTATCCCATCTGGAACATGAGAATGTCGCATTTCGCAATCTATGCTTCAAGCTTATAGCCAAAGCTTCATCTCACAGATCTGATATTACATTGAACCGGTTGGAACGTTTAAAGTTGCATGAAGACTGGAGAATCAAACTCAAAGCCTACCAGACCAAAAATAAAATCATGCAGTGGCGGAAAAACCGCAAGCTGCCAATGAAGTTACGCCTCCGTAAAATGTTGCCATTTTAGCCAACATCACCCAGACAGGGTTGCTTTTCAATACTTTTGCCAGTTAGTTCAGGATGTTCTTCAAGTGATCAAAAGCCTGCTCCAACTCCTTTCCCAACTGCTCTTCTGTTTTTGCGGGCGAAACAGTTTTCTTCTGCTGTCCAGAAGGCTGCGACTTGCTATCATCGGTTTTTTTCTTGCCAATTGTGTTATTCCACTCATCTTGGACGTCCTTAAAAATAGCCGGAATATTCCGTGGGTCGAATACTTTTATAACATTGGTGCCAATAGCCTGCGGGATAAACTTGACTAATTCAAGGCGTGGATTATTTCTGGTTCCGACAATCCCCAGATTCAACGTCAAATAAAGCAAATCGAGCGATGATTTAAGTTTTATTTTATCTTCACTGCCTAAGCCGAACCAACCTTCAAACTGCAATTTGCGAATCAGCGGACCGATGAATTTACATTCGTCAACATAGATCAGCCGATCTTTTGCTCTGGCTCTTATTATACCATTACTGAATTTAAAATCTTTAACTGTTTTAAACATATCAGTATAATAACTGGGCCGCAACGATGATTGCAGCAAATTAAGCGGCATAAACTTCTGGAATTTCGCGATGCCATCAAGCGGCAGGAACATAATATTGCCGAGTGTAGTGTCGCGAATGGTATTCGGCAATGAAATATCACTGGCATAAAGATTCAGATCACCGCGCAACTGATCCCACAACCGATTCCCGGCAATACCATCACCGCTGAAATAGAAATCAACTTTATCAATTGTTGCTTTGGAATTTTTCATTTCACCACTGATCAATGACTGAAACAACGGACTCAGGTTTATATCATTCCCATGCCCAGCCAATTTATATTTTATCCCGTCAGGCAGACTGTGCAGCCAACCGCTAATGTCCAAAGCGTGTTCATTCATCGTCATCTGTAATGGAGAAATTTTTAATTTCTTTCCGATACCATAAATAGTAGATTTGACTCTGCCATTCACCGCCGAGCCGTAGGAAATACCGCGCAGGTCAGTGTCAATCAGATAAAACTGTTTGCCGAAATCAAACCGATAAGGTTCAGTCCGCGGCTTCTCTTCTTCGGCAGGTGCTGTTTTCGGCTCCATTATTGACTCTAACAGTTTAAGATCAATTCTACTGGATTTAAGCTCAATATTCTCCCACGTCCGCCCCTCAATTATTTTAGCAGAGGAGCGCACCGCCAAACTTATTAACGCTTTCCGGGTGGCAAAAGCATCCAGCAGCAACTGTTCACAACGCAACAATCCAGGCAGTTTTCTTAAACGGAAAGCTGCTTTGCCAGACACTGGCTGCTTAAGTTTATCTGTCATCAACTCCGTCAGCCTGATCTTACCGGTAATCAGCGCAGTTTTGAACATATCGCCGGTATCAATGCCGATATTACCGTTAAGCGCCAGTTTTTCTACAGCATCTTCAACAAAACTATTGACCAATTGCGGGTTGCTGCAATTGAAATATAGTCGCATACTGCCTTTGCCATGCGAAAAATCAAGTCGTCCGCTGCCCTCATATTGTAATAACAGCCGCCTTGCAAGCAGGATTTTTCCAGCCAGATCTTTCAGTTCCAATCGGTGATAGCTATCAAGTTCAAAGTCCAGTGATTGTTCAATTTGTAAACTACGCAGTCGACGTTTTCCTATAGTCAAATCCAGATCATAAAGTGCCAGCCGTCCTTTCACTTTCAACACTTCAGCTAAATTTGACAACGAGAAGGCAATGTCAGCATTTACCCAACCAGAATTAAATTTTACCTTGGCAGGCCTTAGAAAAGTATTAAATATAGCCGAATTCAGATTCGAAATCTTAAGCCGCAGTTGCTTTAAATTCTCACGCTGCCGCTGTTGCTTATCCCAGTTAAACGAGGCCGCCTCAACGAGCGCAAGGCTGAGATTTGTCGCACTGCGCTGTTTTATATCAAGCACAGCATTATTTAACACCAGTTGCCGGGCTTTTAAATCAATTGCACTTAATATTTTTAACTTCAGCTCAAATGGTCTGATTTCAGTGATATACTGCATCGTTTGAGGAGACAGCGGCAACTTACGCAGAGTTGAATAATTTATGCCGGATAACTGAATGTTAGCCTGACCGCGTAAATTTTTAAGATTAAAATTACTCTGTGTTGCACTCAATTCTCCCAGGCGCTGTCCAGCACTGCTGATAATAGTTTTCCACTTCTTCACTGCAATCATAGAAAAATTGGTCAAGTTCAAATCCAGCACACTATGCATATTGAGATTCTGATACATCTTGGTTTCGACAAGAAAATCAAAATCATCTAAATCAGCACTACCTTCGACTCTGAGACTTTTAAAACTTTTGCCGCTTAATTTCAACTTAGTTGAAAATTGTCCGGTTTTCGGCAGGAACTTCGTACGTTTAGGAAAGAGCAACTGAAAAAGACCAACATCAAGTTTGTTTATGGTCAAAGTCGTTGCTAATGGATGGGAGGTAATATCATCCACTCCGAGTGAGGTCGGAGCAATATTCAAGCCGACCACCTGCCGATCATTCTGCAGTAGTGAAGCTGTAAAGTTATCAACCGTGAGAATGGCCTGCTTAAAGTCTATTTCCATATCATGAACGGTATTCAGACTGAATTCAGGTATCGGGTAGGTAATTCCGTCAATCAAGGCATCCCCTTGGCGACGGCAATAAAATTTTCCTGCCGATTTTATATGTCCGGCACTGTAGTGAATTTTACCATGATATTTCAATTTTATAGATCCAGGATTATAGCCGCGGAAAAAGCTCAATATCAAACTGACTAAACTTTCAGAAACCGGATCGAAATCAACCGCGGCATCAATGGCAAACGGGGAAAACCCGATCATCCCGCTACCATTTATATTGGTAATATCCTCTACATTACGGTCTTCTTCAAGATGTAGCTGTTCAATCTTGATTCCATCGTCATCCCAATAGCTCTTCAGCGTCGCATTAAGTTCATTCCCAGCCAAAGTTATTTTATTTACCGCCCCACTGAACTTACGCATATCAAGTTCTAGATTCAGCCGCTGCATCATGAAATTGGGTCGCAGCCGAATTGCTCCGTTCAACGTAACCTCTTCGGCATTAACCTTCATCTCATCCCCTGCACTGATAGACAATTTGCCGGTCAGTTTAAATGAACAAAGTTTATCATTCATCATTTTTGGGAGGGTAAATGTGCCATCTGTAACCGTCAGTCGACTGCCGTCAGCGGTTTCAAGTAAAAAATCGATCCGTTTGATAGAGGCATTGCTGACATTGAGAAACACCGGGAATTTTTTATTAGGATCTTCGTCGGCATCAGCTTCGTCAGCAGCTTCTGACTGATCCTGAGTTTTTTCTCCAGAATTACCAAATGGAATTTCCCAGATCCCATCACTATTTTGACGCAGTACAACTTTAGCATTATCCAGCATCAGGTTGTCAACCTTGAGATCACCTTGAATTATCTTCATCAGTGAAAATGACAATTGAATATCACTGATTATGAATGGCTTATCTTTGCTACCAACCCTGACCCCAGTCATTTTTATAGTTGAATGCCATAATGAAACATCAATAGTTTCAGTGCTGTATTCACTACCGGATATTTCACCTAGCCATGGCAGTAATCTATGCTTCAGAAAACCTTCACTAGTAAGGTAAAAGTAGGCGGCAATCAGTGCAATACAGGCAATAAGCATCCCTGTCAAGCTATATTTGACTAATCGCCTGATGATACTTTTTTTCTGTTTCTTGACTTTCATTATTTTAACCTAATCAGGTGGCATCTGAAGACAAATACCACTTCAAACTCCGCTCCTGCGTCGCTACCTGCCTTGGGCAAAAACTTTCTGTAGTTCTACCTGGAATTCTTTGATGTCGTCTTCAGTCGGTTCACCTTTTGCTTTATCCAAACCAAGTTGTCCTTGCTGATTCAAAATCCATTCCGCTGTAGCTCCGGATGCGAATTTCACGCTACCGTTAGCGACAGCGCCAGGACGAATAAGTTTACTGACTTCAACCACCGTGCCAGTTGCTTCAGGTTGTTCCACTTCCGCTTCTGCCTCTTCTTCCTCAGCAGGCTCTTCAGGTTTTTCCCATTCGATATTTTCCAATTCGGATGCCAGAATCCGCAGGTCAAGAAAAGTTATTTTAGTCTCATGTTCATCAGCCAACAGTTTCTGAATATCCGACAGTGAAGTCCCCTCGTTCAGTTCCTTAGCCATAAATTTTTTAATTTCATTGTTATCCATCTATAATATCTCCATAAATTAATTATACCAATAACGGGTTGGTTTTAAGTTGCCTGTATTGTAATTTAACGCCCTGCTGACGCTTTTCCAGTAACACAGGGAAAATAGCAAGATTTTATCGGTAAACTTTCACTAAGCTAATTCAATGCGTTGTACCATCACTAAGGGACAGGTTGATAATCCTAGATAGTAACTTTAAAAATGATTCTGTCAAAAAATCATGACTTTGGTGGCCATGTTTTTTTCGTATTATATACGGTTTGCAGATCACTCCAGTAGATACCGTTTTTATGGAGCAGTTTTGTTGGTGAATGGCACTCTCCAATAGCTAGTTTTCGATCATCGACGGCAGCGGTTTTTTTATGGTAATTCAGGGTAAAATCCAGTAACCGCATCACCAGTTCCATTTTTGCCTCGGCATATTCCGGGGCATTCCACAGATTATTTACTTCACCGGGGTCAATCGAACGGTCATAGAGTTCACCATCAATAATATCACCGTAAAAGACTAATCGAAAATTTTCAGTTCGAATTGATGACAGCCGCAGATCGACCGCAAAACTTTCCCATTCACAGAATACCGCATCTTTTCCAGGCGCGGTCGCATAATTTACCAGTGAAGTGCCGTCAATATTCTCCGGCAGCGGAATGTTGCACAGTTCACAAAGCGTTGGATAGAGATCAACCGATTCCACCAGATTTTCACTGACTGCACCCAGCGGCGCGCCGGGCCAACTGAAGAGGAAAGGTATTCGCTGAATTGACTCATATAGTCCAAAGTTTTTATGGAACAGACCATGTTCACCGGCAAAATCACCATGATCCGCAGTATAAAAAATAATGGTATTGTCAAGTTCGCCCATTGCTTTAAGCCGATCGAGCACCCTGCCTATTTCCATATCAATTGCGCTTATCAAGCCGTAATAACTGGCAATACAACGGCGCAGTTCCGGTTCATCCGCAGCTAACGGATATTCACAACCGGCATTGAGCTGATCCTGTAAGTGCTGTGGTTTACCGGCGAAACGATTTTCAAGCCAATCATGTTTACTGTCCGGCAGGATGATTTTGCTGGGATCATACATTTCATAAAACTCTTTTGACGGTGCAATCGGCGCATGGGGACGTTGAAAACTCATGTGAATGAAAAATGGCCGTGACTCATCACGTTCTTCAATAAATTTAAGCGTTTCGTCTCCAGTATAACGTTCAATTGAATGTTCGTAAGGTAACGTTGAATATCCACTACCGTTATTCATATATTCCTGCCCCGGTTTGGTACTGCCCTCCTCATAGTTATCCGCTAAACCCAAATCATCCAGGTATTTGAAATAGTGAGTGCTCCTCGGATCATCGCGTCGCGCATCACACAGATCGGTATAGCTGATTTTTTCAAAACCATCTTCGTCCCAACAACGGATCATGTGTGATTTGCCGAACAACCCCGTCTGATAACCGTAACGCCGGAACTGACAGGCGAGCGTATCGGAATTATGATGCAGATACTCCGCGTGATCGTTCCCGAATAGCTGATGGGTATGCATATACTGCCCGGTCATAAAACATATCCTCGACGGTGAGCAGATTGGATTATTAGCAAAGCCATTGGTAAAGTTAACTCCGCCAGCCGCAATCCGGTCCAGGTTAGGCGTCTTAACATCAGGATTACCAGCGTAACCACTGCAATTAGCATTATGTTGATCACTCATCAACCAGAGTACATTAGGTCGTTTTTTCATTATCTATATTTCCTTATTATCCGGCAATTACACAGTATTGCCCCTACAGGTTCCATGGTTTTTATTCGATGTTCGACGTTAATCGTTAACCGTTGTTTCCCATGGGACTCATGGGTCTTATGTTTTGAACAACGCCAGTTTCCAGTTTCCAGTTTCCAGTTTCCAGTTTCCAGTTTCCAGTTTCCAGTTTCCAGTTTCTAGTTTCTAGTACACCTTTTTTGACAATTTATTTGCCTCGGCTTTTAATATTTTGCCTAATTTTTTATATTCGTTATGGTTATTTACGGGGAAATTAATTCCCAAACCCAATGCACCGACTATTTTTCCTGTGCGGTTTTTAATTGGAGCCCCCAGACGCACGACATGAGGAGTTGCCGTGTCCAGAGTAAAACCATTTTCATGATAATAATTTATCCTCTGTCGGTATCTCGGGGAATCCATAAATTCTTGATGCAATGCCTTGATTACTGGTGAGGTTTCGAGATCATCTAGAAACAGCCACCCCCAGGGCGGATAGATAAAATCAGCGGAGATATTGCCTTCGGGCTGCATAGCAATCGATTCAGGATGCATGGCTTTACTGACAACCTGAGTAAATTCTCCATTCCAGTAAAACAGCAGACAGGTACATTCAGTCGCCACGCAAACAGCCTTAACCGCAGTTTTACCGTGCAGGATCAACAAATCAATTACAACTGCACATTGACCAAGAATATTACATTTTGCTCCAGGCTGATAACCATTGGGACTATTTTCAAGGTAGCCAGTTGAAAGCAAAACCTTAAGCAATCGGCTCAAAGTTGCCTTGGGTATCGCTGTAGCGGTAACCAATTCGGTGAACGATACCGGATTATCAGCTCTGCCGATATATTCAATGATTTCCAAACCACGTTCCAGTGCCGGAGCCAAACTCTTATCATTTTGTTTCATATATAATAACAAGTTCCTTATTTGATAACATAATATAGTTTATCAACTGAACCTTGTCAAATAAAAATCCATTCTATTATGCCAAAACCATGTATTGCTGGGGTCGGCACTACTACCGGGAGCACTGGTCGTCAGACCGGCTTCACTAAGGGACAGGTTGATAATAATAATTCGTCAGCATAAATACCACTTCATCACTAAGGGACAGGTTAAAAATTGCTCTATCATTAGATCATTGCCTTTTGCTAATAATTGTAATAAAGATAACCGGCTCCGGCTGACTAAAAAACAAAAAACGTCAGCCACTAATGTACAAATGGGAAACAAAATTTTCAGTCGTGAATACGCTAATTTAAAAATTAGTGCAGCCGTGGCTAAAATACAATTTACAATCTATTAATAATCCCCCTGACTTTGTCTTCAAAAATCTGCTGCCATTCCGGGGCAATGAAACATTCAGTCACCTCGTAACCGCCTTTGTCGTAATAACTGGCTGGTGCACCATAATGGACATAGCCATTTGAATAGGCGGCGATAAAGGTATATTCATACGGTGATGATTTTTTGATATTCAGACCGATTTCAGTCAATAATTCCAATGGGGAACTGATAATAACGCAATTACCGATTTTAATGCCCTGTAATTCCATATCAATGGTCTGTTCTCCACTCGCTTCATTAAGCTTCTGATGTTTCTCCAACGTCGCTATTTTATCCTGAATCCTAGCGAGCTGCTCCATGGCAGAAATATTTTTCAGATATTTATCAATATTATGTTGATTAAATTCATCCATGCCCGGCTCAATTTTCGTCTCGGCTTGGTATAAATCAAGAAAAGTCTCAAAATTAAGCGTCAGTCCATGTAAAGAGGAAAGTAGCTGTTGCTGTTCTGCCTGTAAAAATGAAACCTGTTCGGGAATATCTGTCCGGCGTGGCACGGTTATCGTTGCAGAAACCAGGTCTAATGCTGCTGGCTGAACTTCCAGTTTGCGGTAGGCTGTCAATATACTGTCACCGAGCATGATGCCAAGCATTTCGATATTTCTAGGTTGGCTGAAATTTTTATAGTGAACATCCATAACATCCCCGGCCGCCCCCTGAATAAAAAATGCCATAGCATCATGCCCCAATGCCGTTTCGATAACTTTTGAGGCATAACCAGGAATATTAGCGGTTATCGATCCATAGGTATCCCCCATCAGCAGGTGAGTGGCAAAATTATAGACAACCGCCAACGGAGTACCGTCAAGGCGGTCGATGCGTAAAATGCCAATCTCATGGTCAACAGGACCATAACTTGCGATATCTTCATCACGTGGTGAAGGATTTGTATGGCGCAATGTCCAATGCTGACCATTTTTCAACGTCACGGTTCGATTAATCGTTATCCGCTCCTCAAAGCCTTTGCCAACACCAATTTTTACCGGGGTCATATTTTGTACAGCACAACTGACGGCATCATAAACTCGTTCAACCTGTTCAGCATCATCACATAACATCCGACCTGACGGATGGGTATGCGAAGCGTTAACCATAACATTGCAACCGGGAATATGTAACTCATCCTGAATGCGTTGACGTAATTCCGGCAAAAAATTTTCTCCGACATCGGGGAGCATGCCGTCAGAGATCTTTCTGCCCCCAATAGCGGTAACATCCATGGTAATAATAACCAGTTTAGTTTCGCCATGATCCAGCACCAAGGCCTTGGCATATAGAGGATCATTAATCCGTACACCCGGCTCTTCAGTGGTTATATCACGTCTGCCGACACCGGCGCGTAATAATATTTTATTATCAGAACGCTTTTGTTTACTGAAATTGCTCATTATATCTTTCCCCGCTTTCAATCAACATGAAATTGTTAAATATCAACATTGTAACTTGAAATTGCCTCTTAGGAAAATACTTTTAAATAGATATAAAACAAGCTATTTCACTTTTTTTATGATAAAATCACGGGCAGGAATCAGCTGACCGTTGTATTTATATGGTTGCTGTCTGAAATTAGCGACAACAACCGTGCCATCGCCAAAAACAGTTTTGGCTACACCATCTGACCAGAAACAACCGGCATCATCACGTTCCACCGTCAGTTGTGTCACTAATAACATCATTTAAATCTACTGTTTTCTGAACCAGCGGGTTTCGCCAGCCAACATCTTAAACTCGATAGAGTTAATCTTTTTGCCAATGATTTTGCCAGAAGTCAAGTCTAGCAGATCACATTTTTTATCCCATTGCAGAGTTTTGGAGCCATTGGCCAGGGCATGAATAGTCAGAAATCCGTTGCCTGCGTAGGTGACATCATTCACCGGCCCGACCGGTTTCATATTTGCTTCACGAATAATATTGCGCAAGAGCTGTGGGGTAAAGTTGCCCGGCAGGGCGATATAGATACTGGTCCAGTTCTGAAAACGTTTGACTGCCCAGCCAGTTTTGCCGGTGGCGGATATTTTACCAAACGCGGTGACTGATGGGTCATCCACATAAAACAGGGGCTGTTTGGCCTCGGTCATAATATTGTCTTTGACATTTTCGGCTAAACGATCCCCGGTGACCGGCGCGGTTCTGAATACCTTGACCTGTGAAAGATCATATTTCACCTTCATACCGGACAGGGCAAAAATATTCTGTTCAAACGAACCTTTATCAGAACTGATTCCGGCGGCGTTGACAAATATCAGCACATTGCCATCTTTTTGAAGATTGGCTCTGACCCATTTTATCTGTTCTTCCGAAATAGTCGGAGCCGCGAGGAACATATATACTTTATATTTATGACGTTTGGGATTGGTCAGGTCTGACAGGTAGTAGGGATCCCAAGAAACCCCGGAGCGGTTCAAAGTCAAACGCGCCAGACCGATTGACAGGTTGTTTAAACCGGGGGCATAGGAATAGCTGGCGATATTCCTCGTATCTTCATCGGCAAAAACCGCAATCTGCCCACGATCCTGCGGCAGCGGTTTAGCCGCGGCCAGTTTCATCGCATTCGCCAGCTCTTTTAATACCGGCAGATATTCCGGGGTATTAAATGTATTACGATTCATCACCAGGAACCATGCACCAGCACCTTGAGCTGCCAGCATGCCGAGATCACGCCGTGCCTGATTGACTAATTCATGTTCGTTCAATGCCCCACCCATCTGATCGCGCAGGCGTGGGAAGGCATCAAAACTCAAGTTTGACATATTGGTCCGATAATCAAGTTCAGAAAGGAATATTTTATTGTGCAATGCCAGAGAACCGGTCGCGGAGGCATAGTTGCCGGAACGTCCCGGCAGCCGCCAGAAACCATAGTCCGGCACACTGACAATACCGTCAATCGCAGTGTCATCCATAATGATTTTTCTGGCGGAACGTCCACTGTAGCCCTGCATAATGTCCGGAGCGTAAACCATAGTAAAAACATTGCGCTGCATGGCGGTTTTAAATGTTCTGCCCAGATAGTTGATGCTTTTCATAACTCCGTCATCGTTATAATGGTTTGAGTCGATAATCCAGCGATCCTGCCCCTGTTTAGGGTCAAGGAAAAATCTACCATTCAATGTACGAATAGCAAAAGGGGCTAATTTCGCGGAGTCAAATGTTATTTCAGATTGCCCCCAGGCTTGACGTAATAGTTTGACATCATTGCGATAAATTTCCCGCAGATATTGCTGAAAATCTTTCTGCGCACCAATAGAGAAATCAAAGCCTTTATATTTCACATGCGGAAACCATTGATTATCAGTCCCGCTCCAGAATACCGCGCCGGCAACCGCTTTGCCGGTGGGGAATGAATGCAGATATTTTGCCAGTGCTTTAAGAGCTGCGGCAACACTTTTGCGATAATCTTCCGCGCTGTATGATGCCGCCCAGACATCACGGCGACCAGATTTCAATTTGTCATTTCCCGGTTTATAAACTCCATTTTTATAACCGGCAATTTTGCGTCCATCGTGATCACGCCATACCGCATCCGGATATTCAAAACCCCAGTTGCGGTACCGTGGAGTAATATTGATATTAAGCATAATAACGGCTTCGGGATCATAACGCAATACCATCTCAATCTCTTCGCGTAATCCCATAAAATCATATTTATCTTTACCAATCCACCATTTTGACCGATAATTTTTCACCCGGACAAACTGCCAATTAATGCCACTTTCAATGGTACGTTTAGTTTCGCAGTCACTGGATTTGACGACATAATGGTTATAGGCGAGCAGTGGCAATGTTTTGCCGTTAACCAGCAGTGAAGGTAAACCGCTGTTATTGACTACTTTGATCTCACGCGGCACATGTTTATTCCATATTTTTCTGACTTCAGCTAGTGAATATTTCGCTTGGCGATCTTTGCGTGAAATAGCTTTATCAACGGCGTAGAGCGGTTTGGGAGCTTCGCGCAGTGCCAAATTGTCCCACCATATCTGTTGTTTAGCTCCCCGCAACGCTAAAACAACTGTTGCCTGATCATAACCGGTCGGAACTTTTATTCTGGTCTGAATATAACGCCATTGTTTACCATGCAATGGTGCCACCAGTGGATTGGTGAAAATAGCCCGGCAGAGTTTAGTCTTTTTGCCTGCACCATCCAATCGTGCTCTGAACAGGGCAACTGCGCCATATTCAGGTTCAGTGATATGATACCAGCCTGACAGTAAATACTCTTTGCCAGCAATTAATTTTATCGGTGAACTTTTCCATGACACCTCACCGTCTCTGACCAGTTTTTCGAGATAGAATGATGCTTTACCACTTTTTGAGATACTGTCGTCACGCCTGAATTTACCACATGCCGTTTTAGCGCGACCAATTTCGGCATTTTCAGCGACCCCTTCATGCCCCCAGCCCATAGTCGGTTTGGTTACACTGTCAATGCGGCCGCGCCATTTGACATTTTTCAGCAGATCAGTACCGTTAACCTTAGTGATAACAATATTGGAAAAATTACGCGGTTTTGTTAAAGGTACAGCGAGTACACCGTTACTGTCTGCTTTCAAGTATTGTGGTGGACGGTCAGAAAAATTTACCGCATAGGTGCCATTGGGAATAATTTTAAATTTATCTGAATTAAGTTTAAGTATCACCGGTACTCTTGAATCAACCACAATGCCGAACTGTTCAGCAGATATTTTATGGACGCGATTAGTGTTGAGAGTTACCTTGCCTTTTTTACCGGGAAATTCCACTTTGAGGCAATTGGCAAAAGCTGACGGAATATCGTTGGTAGTTTTTGCCGCCGTACTGCCTGTTGTTGAGTCACTGTAAGCTGCTGTCACTTTACTGTAAATCTTCAGATCGGCAATTAGTCCATGAGCAAAATCTTTTTCATGGACTCCGCCAACTTTTAATAGAGTGCCGCCGGTAATTTTTTCGGGACGGTCAACGCTCCCGATAAGTTTTCCATCAATAAAAAAATTCACCTGTTCTTCATCCCAAGTAACGGCAAACTTATACCATTGACCATTTTTCAATTTAGCCAAACGGTAAATCTGGGTTGATTTTACCCCTTTTCCCAGCGGTTTTATAATTACCCAGACATATTTTTTATTGCCGGGTTTAAGGTTCAGTCCGATTTTCAACCCGTTATAACGCGGTCCGCCGGCCGCGGCATAGAACATCGTCGCGAATATTGTACCTTGTTCTGAATTTGGAAAATCCGGCAACTGCGGTTTGTAGCTGAATTCAATCGTACCGGCACTGTCGGAAATATTCCCAGCCTGCACATATTGGTACGGTCGAAATCCTTTGGTCGCCGCATTCAGTCCTTCGCCTTTAACAACCCCGCCGCGACCGTAGCGTGAGCTACCGCCCCCTTTGGCAATTTCCGGTTTAACCCCAGTCTTGTAACTGGCCGAGAACAGTAGTCCATCATCGGCAAACAGACCACTGCCAACTGAAACGATTAATCCGATAATTAATAATTTTTTCATTTTTATTTTTCCTTTTTGTTTAAATTACCCCTTAGTGACGACTTCAATAATTGTTTTAACTTTATGTTCAAAAATATGTTGCCATTCTGGTGCGATCAGACATTCAGTTACTTCATAGCCACCCCCTGTCATAATAGGTTGCCGACGGCCCGTAATGGAGATAGCCATTAGAATATCCCGCTATCATAGTCGTTGGAACAGCCGACATGACCTTCAGTCTAAAACCGATTTCAGTCAGCAGTTCCAATGGCGAAATAATTATTATACATTCCCCAATAAATATTTTATTTTACTCGTCGTTTAACATACGTTTAACCTGCTGCAAAATCAACCTGTCCCTTAGTGATCCTTAGTGATGATCAACTATCACTGAGCACTACCAGGGTGGCGGCTCCATGTTTCGGTATTTTTATTTCAAGTTCTCCATTCTGAGTTAAAGTTGTTTCAGCCAAAGTAGATTCTCGGTTTTCTACCGTAAAAACTGCGGCCTGGCGTAAAATTTTATTTTCAGGCAGATTGACTCTGACGGTCAGCGACAGGTAACTGTCAGTTAAAGTCATACCTTTCGGCAGGGCTAATATCACTATCGCATAACCGCCTTGAGCAGTCCTGAAGATATTGGCTTTTATCTTTTCCTTGGAATTTAACAATGATGTTTTATAGAGATTATCCGCCGTAAACTCTACCCGCAGTGGATTGGGGGTATAAACCATCTTTCTGCCTTCCAGCAATTTCATTAACGGTGTGTAGGCGGCAAAAAGTTTGATCGCATCTTCAGGCAGCGGCTCCGTCGTAGGATAACGGTAATAGGGCGAAACATGGACCCAGGAACCATAATAAAGCGCATTCTGAAAGGCATTCTCGCCTTCAGCCAAACAGATCGTCGGTCTTTCAGGTGCCAGAAACGAAAAACGTCCCAAGGTATCAGGATCACCTTCAGCCATTACCCCGTCTAGGTACTCCATCATCTGCCATCGAACAATGCCATTACCAATACCGTTAATTCTGGGGCGTGGGAATATTTCCCGCATTTTTTTCAAGGCCCGCAAGTACATATTGCCCATGTTATAGGCGGGTTGATTGTTAAAAAAGGTCTCGCCGTCAAAATGGGCGGTGTCGATCCAGCCATAGTTCATTTGATCAAAGAAAAAACCGTCGATGCCGGGGCAACGTTTCAGCAGTTGTTCAAATTGTCCCATAACAAAATCAAACCAGGGGTATGCCGGGTCGCTGTTCATGCAGACGTTGTAGTTTTTACGGTCATAATATATCCAGGGGATTTTTTCATTACCATTAAAAAATTTGGCAATTGATTCGGGAAATTTTGTCCGGGCAATCTCTGATTCACATTCAGCAATATTAAAATATGGCATCACCTTGACCTCATGTTTATGACACATATCAATATAACGGTTAATATCGTCATAATTGAGGTTATCCACCGACCATTCCGGGTGTTCAGTTGTTTTGAAGTGATTTGAATCAAACGGTTCTGCTGGGAAATAGTCGCCAAAATTACGGCAGTAAAAGAGTTCATTCCAGCGCAGGTGCATCTGTTGCGACCAATCACTGATCCGTTTTTCAGGAATCATCGGAATCGTATAGGCCATATTGCCTTCGAGTTTTTCCTGCCCTGCCACTGGACCCAACAGTTCTGGAAACTTCTCTCTTACCCAGCCCACCGCCGGACGCCAATCACCAGCGTGGCTAAAGCACCATAGTCGCAATTTGATTGAGCCATGCTCGGTCAAACCCAGATATTTAAACGTTATCTTGGTCATCCAGTTGCGTTGATCAACCTCAAAATCCGTATACCAATTCTGATCCGGCGGCAATAGATATGACAAACCCAGACTGACATCAGCAGCATTATGAAACAGTGAACACAAGGGAAAAGGGACATCTGTTTTTTCATCCAGACATTGGCAGAAATGCACTTTTCTCAGACCATAATCACTACCCAATGATTCCTGTGCTATAGGCAACCATAACTGCCATTTACTATGACCTGAGCCCAGCTTGCCGGGAAAAATTGGATGGGGAAGTTGCAATTCAACACTCAATTCACGCTGATCGCCATGCAGATGATCAATCTCCAGTGTCCATTCCCAATAATCCTGCCTATCCACCCACTGCTGTTTAGCCTGCCAGCTGCCTGGTTGCTGTTCATGGTATCTGAAAGAATAACGTTGCTGGGTAAGTTTATCATCAATCAGGCAGTCGCCGTGGACTTGCGGATCGAAGAACTCATCGACTTTATCAATATGCCGGGCATTAGCGTCAGCAACTGCGCCGATGGTATCGAGTTGTGCAGTAACCGATTCAAGTCGGGGTAGAATTTTATCCACACAGTCCTTCGCATTAAGTGACATTAAAAAATGTTTATTCTGCATCATCATTATATTATTATTGTTTCCTATTTAATAAATTTATCAACAAAACCGGTTATGCGGGCACTCATGTTCTATATTTTTATGAAAAGTTAAATGGCATAAACTGTGCAATAAACACACATATAAAGCCATAACTACCCAAACGGTATAAGAAATATCACAACTTTAACATTGAACAGCTCGGCGTCTATTCCGTTTTTATCGTTGTCGGCGAAATATTGCAACTCTCGAAAAAGCGACCGACTAAATCATCTTTTGATGCGTTTTTAACTGTTATCATCGTCTGCAGGTCAGCCGGAATGCCACAGTTATTGCGCAGGGCAACAATTTTCGGAATTTTAGTGCAGTAAATTATTGACCTGCCCTTACAGAAAAACCATGAATTTTCGACAAATATCTCATTATCATTATTACGACTGTCAATTAGGTCGTTGGGACGATTACCTTCACCACCGAACCGAACATTGTTAACGATGAGTTTACCGTAATTATCGATCCAGCGAGCATGGTTCATGTGAGGAACGCCGACAAGGTCACTGATTTCAAGCCGGCCTTTATTAACAAATACTGCACCATTCTCCAGGGTTTTATCGGTGGTAACCCAAGATGCTGTAAAACGGGCATTCTCAGCATTGGAAGCTATTAGTTGCCTCACACGGCCAAATACTGCGTTGCCCAATAAAAACTCAGTTTTATTGGGTTCATTTGCCAAACCTTTACCAGCAGAACAGTTAATAGCGAGGTTGCGAATTTCAGAAAATTTACAATTATCCATTAATATTTTGCTCGCATCGGTGGCTTTAGTTTTAATTACCAGGGCATTTTTTGCTCGGTTAAAACCGATATTTCTAAATGATAAATTCAGAACATCTTTACCCTGTAAAATAGTATCCACTCTATCTTTGCCAGATAAACAGGCATTGCCCAGACCGCGCAAAGCAATATTTTTAGGTAGCACTAAAGTTTTGGTTATGCGATAGATGCCATTAGGTAATAGAAGTTCAGTATCACCTGCTTTCCCAGCGGCATTAAACGCTTTTTGCAGGGCTGCTGTGTCATCTGAACTATTATTACCTTGAGCCCCAAAATCACGCACATTAAGGGTTTTCGTAAATATTTTTTTCATATAGGCAATCGATACTGTTTGTGGTGGGGGATTAAAGCCTGCTTGAATATTTTTGGGTAGTGGTGGTTCGACAAATTGTTCAAGCACTTTCGGTAATTTAACACTAATATTTTTATTGCTATGCAAATTAAAGGCAAAATTATTTTTATATTTATAGCCTACTACATCATCATAGACCCGTGGCATGGAGACCATATAGCCATAAATTCTGGCTAATTCAGGGTCACGTTTAACCAGTTCAGGAAATGCAACATATTGCAGATATTTTTTATTTACTGTCGGACGAAAATTTATAGCAGGAATGGTTTTACCGGAAACTTCACTCGAGTTGATAATACTGATCCAATTAGGTACCTCTTCACAATAGACAATAGAGTTTCCCGGCGAACCTGCCGCTTTAAAACTGCTGCTGTCGATTGAGACCGCGACATTATAGAGCCCGCCATTATCGTAGATACGACGATTAACCACCGGACACATACCAATATCGCCCTCTGCGTCAAAATTGACATTTTTAAGAATTACACTACCCATGATATTGTCAATCCAGCGCTGTTGCCTGCCTTTGGTGACCCGTGCTAAACCGTCAATATTTTTCAACTTCAAAACCCCACGGGCATATATTGCCGCCCCGCGCATCTGGGGATTAGTCTCAATTTTGCAGTTATCCATAATTCCCCAATCCGCATGGGCTCGTAGAACTTTCATGCAATTTGTAAACCTGCTGCCGGTAATGTGCATTAAAGTCGAGGTGAAATATATATCCGGCAACTTTGACAGATCATTGGGCGTCAGTTCCGGCAGCCCGGCTTGATTGAATGAGATATTATAGGGTGGAATGATTTTAGAATGATGTACCCCGTACATGGCGTCATCAACTGCGTAATCGGCGGAATTGGAGAAGTTGCAGTTACGAATTAATAACAGTGAACGGTCTTTGTTTTTAGTAAAAAATTTGATCTGCCGTTTGCCGCCTTCAAAAGAGAGATTCTCAAAAATATGCCGATAGCCGTTAGCGACATAGATAATATCTTTAGTCGGATCCGGCTGTTTTAATACCACTTTGCCAATACCGGTGAGTTGCAAACCCATCCCCTTGGCGGACTGTTTAGGCGAAATCACCAGCGGCTTTGACAGCAGATAGGTGCCGGCAGGAATAATCACTTCAGGATAAGTTCGTTCCGCATAATAATATTGGATAGAACGTTCTGCCACAGTAATACATTTTTGAATCGCCGCAGCATCATCGGTAACTCCGTCCCCCTTCGCGCCGTAGTCTTTTACATTGTAAGGCTGCCACCTGCCGCCAGGCTGAACTGCAGCTTTGACTGTAACCGGCATTTTCGCGTCACCGGCCGCGATGGTTACGCTCTTGATGATACCATGGGCAACAACTTTTTCATTGCTACCGCCAACTTTCAGCCATTGCCCGTAAAAAAGCTTAAACGGTCGTTCCGTCTTGCCCAACAGTTTACCGTTCAAGGCAAGTGCTATTTTATCCCGGTTCCAACTGACAGTAACCTTATACCAACTCTGACTTGTTAGTTTCACTTCGCGTAACACCTCCGCGCTGTCCGCCGCCCGCTTTGGGCCGCGAACTGCCGTCCAGAGATAAATTCTGCCATCAGGTCTGGCATTATAACCGATGCCAAACCAATCACGTCCTTGCCTGGTCTCCAATAATACTGAATTCACCTGCTTTGAACTTTTAACTATGCGGGGGCTGAAATTAATGGTTATCGCCCCTTCAGCCGGATTCAGATAGCTGTCGAGTTTGTATCTGAATGGCGCGCTGCCCGCTTTGCCTGATGCATCAAGGCCGGCAGGAGTTAACAATCCTCTACCGCGAGGTACTGGTCTTTTTGTCCCGACAGCAGCTATTTTATCTTTAGTAAAATCAACCTCAAAACTCGTTTTCAGTTCTCCCCCCTGCAATGACAGTGAATAACAAAGTGCTGACAACAGCATCACCCGCATAAATTTTTTACAAATCATAATATACTTTTTTTTTCTCGTTGATTTAGGCACTTTGCGCCTGACATGGACAAAACTTTCGGCATAATTCATGCTGATTTTAAATTTTATGATAATCGAATCGTAAATTAGGTCGTGTCTGAAAGCGAAAAAGCATTTTCGCACTCCCAAATGACGTAGATCAACGAATTAAGCTTTTTGGAGTGCGGTGATTCTTCACCGCTTTTAACGTTAACTAGTGTCGTTCGGAGTAAGTCCGTGCCACCCCGACCAGCATACCTGGTTCTTTCAACTGTCGCTGCGCTCGACAGGCCAAAACTGGCACTTGACGTTTTAGACGCGAATTGGAGTTTGAAGCAGTATCTGCCTTCAGGTGCCACCTGATTACGGTTTCTCAAATAGCGCATTTTTCGGCATCGGATCCCACTGGCTCCATTTGCCATTCCAGACCGGTACTAATCCCCCAAGGCTTACAGTATTGGTATTCCTCATATCACAGCCCTGCCAATTCAACGCATTAACATTCGCCAGATCAATGGCATTAGTAGAATTATTAGGCGACACCACATAGGTGCTGATCATATTCAAAGTGCTGAGGTTTCTCATATACAGCCCTCGCCGCTGATTGGCTAGGTAACAATTAATCAACGTCACGCCGGATAGCGGAGCAGGATAGCCTGAATAGTCAATATAAAAGACATAGCCGTTCGGATCAGTGCCCTGTTCACTTCTAACATTATCAAATTTCAGATTATATGAAATACTTGCCGGTTGACTGGTTGTTCTCCAATAAAAACCATAATCGCCGCCAATCCAGGAATTAAACCCGTTAAAACTTAAGTTATAAATCACAACATTATCTTCAACATAGATATTTTTCGTTGGTTGCGCAGCACCAGTATCGATCACTCGTAATAGCGTATCTTTTATAGAAAAATGGTCACATTCATAGATTGAATCGTTGGGATTATTGCCGATTTTCAATGGCAGGTTGGCTCTAATCACACACCCCTTAATCGTCACCTGTTCACGCCCTTTGATATAAATCCCGATACTGTCATTGCCGATCCATTCCAGCCCCACATAAACATTTTCAATCGTAAAACTGCTGACATCTTCCACTTCAATGGCGGTTTTCCTGTATTGGGTATCAGTTGAGGAGATACGCAGATTGGCAAAACGGTTGTTGAACAGCGTCGTTCCGGTTTTTTTCATTAAGAACAGCACACTGTTCTGGGTGGGACTGAAAATGACATTCGACGCGTCTTTACCATCACCGGTAACACTGAACCCGTTATAAGGTATAGTCAATGTGTCGGTTATCTTATAGCGTCCGGTTGGAATATAAAGCTGCCCCTGTTCGCCAACCGCCGCAATGGCAGCTTTGAATGCCGCCGTACAATCAACACTGCCATTGGGATAGGCTCCAAACCATAAAACGCTGACCTTTTTATCATTGGCCTGCCTTATCCAGCGCCCGGTAGCGGTGCCGGTAACCTGAATAATCGTCCCATTATTATCAGCTTCTGTCGAATTCGAATCCCAGGCAAAGACTCCGCCGCCAACCGTTTTGTAGGTGTGTCCGCGCAAAATCACCATTGAATCCACAGCCCCGGAAATTGTTCGCAGATCGTTAACTACCGTCGCCGTGTAGACCTGACCAGCTGAAAGGGTAATTACGGAAAACAGCATTGCGATCGTCATCAGAATAGATTTTTTAGTCATTTTACTCTCCATTGTTAATTGAGTTTAATACAAGAACATAACCGCCTGTGCCGGAACTAAACAGTAGCTTGCGACTTCCAGGCGGCATTGGCAAGTAATCCCCAAAGAGGATTAGGGTTATGCGCCAGGGATATCGCCTGTTGAAAACCGCAAAGCGAAACTACCAGTTGGAAACAGCTACACAAGCGCAGTGACAGATGAAGCGTAGCGTAATAATTTCCTATTGGATGAACAATAACCGTCTGTGCCGGAAATTTGTAGTGCCAGGCTTTGATAAAGCCAGCATTTATCGCACCAGCGTCAGAGCATCGAACACTTAAATCTAAATTATTGCTAAAGGTAAAAAGTTCCTACTTGTTAAAGCGCCAATGTTTATTCAAATTATTAGCATCGGTATCATAACTCAATACATTTGATGCCTTCTTTACAGCTTTGACATGCAGATCAGCCCAGAGAATAACAGCGGCATCACTGTGACGATCATGCAGGGTCTGGGCAGTAGGAGTTACCAACGGATTATCCCGATTAATCGCATTGCGACCAATTTTAAGCCCACCTGGCAATATGTCAGCCCGACGATAACTGTCGCCAACCAATATTTTTTTCGATGCATGTTTGACCATACTAATTTTAGGCGGGGTGTATCTGCCACCGGCAACACTGTAATGCATTCGACCAAAGCCATAATCATAATTATAACCGTAAGTTATGTAGAGATAGGGATTTGAATTGTTCGGCAGTGCAACAACATTACTGAATCCATGGGTATTACGATGACTCAATATTGCGGAATCAGGACACAACAAAATTGATGGACTGGTTAAATAACCATTTTTGCGCATACGCCAAGCCCAATTGGTATTCAACGTTGCATCTGCTACATCGCCGTATGGCACAAAATAATCATCACTGTCATCTTGGTACATGGCAAAAGACAAGCCTAACTGCTTCAGGTTATTAGTACAACTGATTGCTTTTGCTTTATCCCTAGCCGCATTTAATGCAGGCAATAACATTCCGGCGAGGATGGCAATAATAGCTATAACAACCAATAGCTCTATGAGGGTAAAACCACTGATGATTGATGATTTCAGATTGGTGATCTTCGAGTTTGTTTTCATTGAATTCATGGTAAATTCTCCTTTGTTTTTGGTTGATGAACTTGCTTTTACGATTAATGTACTCATTTTACACTCTCCTTGTTATGGTTAATATGTGTGGATTTTATAATAATAGTTCTTCCAGCTCCTTGGTTTTGGGTGATAATATCGTTTTAAGCTTGCTATTTTTTGCTCCATATTGCCTCCTTGATCTGTGATTAGTAGTTTTTACGGATTGCTTTATATTGCCAGTTGATTTGCCGACAATCAATTGGTTCCTGACAGTTTCAACTGATTGTTGATGGTCATTATTTCTGATTTTATCAATTACCATTCGGCAGGCTAATTGCCCTTTGGCAAAATTATCAATTTTACTATAGGTAATGCTTGGTACTAGGCTTTGATAAATTACTTCAGAGGCATAACCGATAACTCCAATATCTTGACCAATACGTAGATGATTTTCATGACAAAAATCATAAAAAGGCACCGCAAAGTCACAGAGATTGAGAAATACAACATCTTTTCCACTGGTAAAATCAATTTCAGACAGACAGGTTGTAAAATCAATTGACTGCTGCTCATCAACCTCAATAAGACTGTTTCGCATCGCTTCAATATTCAAACTCTCGGCATGGTCAAACAGCAGGTTATTCTTTCTTGCCTGTTCAATAAATGATCTTTCAGAATGATAACTCTCAGCATTTCTGGTCAGCACCCATAATCTTTTATAGCCGCGTTCAGCAATGTGTTCAGCCAGAAGCTTCAATTCATGATTAAGCTCTGTTGCAATAATGGAAGATGCGTAAGGTGAAATTTCTTCATCACTACCTGAAATTAAAATAGCTGGTTTTCCGGCATTGAATATCGCCTGCCGTAGGTTGTTCAACAGGCCAACCATGAAGATCGCCCCATCATAATCTTTAAGACTGCGCATTTGGCGTTCAATAATACGTGAATCAGAGCTCTCTTCAAAATGCTGAAGTATCAATTCAATATTTTGCTCCTTGGCCTCAGCCAGCATCCCATGATAGACTTCTGAACAGGTGTTCCAGTTTTCAAGCCGATTGAACGCTTCAGGAGCCATGGCGATGTCAGGGAATGGGAAGATAATCTTGATTTTTTTTAACTCATGTTTAACATCATCCGCGACATAAACCCCTTTGGCTGCGATACGTTCAATGCAATTTTTTTCTTCCAGAATATTAAGCGCCTCAATTACCGTACCGCGACTGACGCTGAATTGTTTGGCCAACTCACGGCCACTCGGCAGACGACTACCTGGGAGATAGATACCTGACTCTATTGCTGATAGCAACCGTTCACTCAGCTGAATCGGCAAAGTAAGTTTGTCATTTTTATCTACTGTCGCAATCATCTATCATACCTAATTTTAAAATGGTTTAAATCGGTCTAAACTGGTTTGAACCAGTTTATTAACTAGAGTATAACAAGTTTGCAGCCATTTGTCAAGAGCATTCATGAAAAATTATTTAAACTTTTAAAAATGTTAATTGAAAAGTTAAACGCACACTCAAAAAAATATTCCGTGCGTTTAGTATATCTTAAAGTATAGTGTGCGTTTAGTTTGACATGAGAAGTAAAGTTTTAAATATAAGTTTTATAATGGTTATT
>JAKIUY010000161.1 GCA_021647315.1 Victivallaceae bacterium | reverse complement strand
CGGTGAAAAAGCGATGTTGATGATAGGGAACTGGAATAATTCAGCTCAAACGGTTCAGATCAGGATTGATGCGGAAAAATTGCTCCAAAGAGCAAAGATAACCAAAGCCAGGGACATGCTAAACAATACACCGCTCCAAGTTTCAGACAATAAAATTATTGTAAAAGTAGAGCAGAAAAATATAGCTTTAATTGAAGTTTATTGAGTGTCAACCACATGCACTGCATAGTATTGACCCGCAAGGCGGAGTAGATCTCGCTGAAGTTAAAGCTCGTGTCGGCGACACCATGTGTCTGGTCGGTAATGTCAACTGCGCCCTGCTTCAGTCCGGTAGTGAAGCAGAGGTTGTTGTTGCGTTCAACGTTCACTTCGGGACGGCATGGCTCGTGGGGGCGGCTACATTTTCGGTACCAGTAACTGTATCTATACCGGAATGAGTCTTGAACGTTATGAAGTGATGCTGGATGTCTGGCGTCGGGAGGGAATATACGAAAATTAACTGTTGTTGTTTTTTAGTTCCGGCGTAGCCGGTTATATTTATGTAAACTTGTGTCTGAACGTAAACTCGCAATTAAGTTAATTTCGAGATGCTGTTCAGGTACTATACTCGTTTAGGTTGGAAGCTAAACGTTTATTCTGTATATCTGAGCTTGATTTGCCAGATAAACTAACTAAAAACTACCCATAATGGGTATAAATAAAGGAGTAATGATGATGTTTAACAAATTTAGTTTTTTCGCAGGTAAAATTATGTTTTCGGCAGTTCTTTGTGTGGTCATGTTGGTAACTGGGCTGACAGCGGTTGCGGTGGATGATTTTGTTTATTCGGAGTATGAACTTTTGAGTAATCCCAGTTTGGAACAGGTTGATTTGACCGGCAAATATGCCATAGGTTATAACAATAAAAAAGCCAAACTTATCAATGACTATAGTCAGGCTAAAGATGGCAATTACTGTATATCAGTCAAAGGTGATAAAATAGCCGGATTTTACTTTCAGGGGAATGTGCCACTTAAAAAACTTGAAGATATGGTGGTGCTTTCCTTTTGGGTAAAAGGCAACGCCTGGATGGATCTGCGTCTGGGGATCAAAAATCAAGCACGACGATTTATTAGCACCGAGCGGCTTAAGGTTGTAAAACTTGATAGTGAGCAGTGGGAAAAAGTTACTGTTGAATTTAACTCCAAAGCTATAATCGAAAATAAAAAACTTACGGCAAAAGCCAAATTTATCAGCTTTTATTTTTTAATTAAAGGTAATGTGTTTTTTGATAAATTTTCATTGCTTAATAAATCAGCCGTGAAAAAAATTCAAGCTCTTTCGCCACCGGTCGATGTTTCGGCACTGTCACAAAGGCCATTGTTGAGCGTACCGCGGATTTTAACCCCGATTACGCTCGACGGTAAAATTGGTCGGCGGGAATGGCAGGCTGCCGCCGGAACCACTGGGCTGCTGAACATGAGTGATTTGACGCTCAGTGATCGGCAGTTGCTGATAAATTGTGCCTACGATAAAGATAAAATATATTTTTCATTTTTTACAAAATACAAAGACATTAATCGCAGTATGAAAAACCTGAAATGGGGAGACTATATTAATGCCCTGGAAATATGGCTGAAGCCACCGAATAAAGGTTGGCAGCAGCTTTTAGTTACCACTGCTGGTGAAAAACTTTACGGGGCACAGAACGATAATCCTCTGGGGCAGAAGTGGCAAGTTAAAACCGTGCTTGAAGACAGTGGTGAGACCCGTGGCGGTGTGCTGACCTTTGATAAAAAGATCTGGACTACAGAGGTCGCTATCGCTTTCAGCGATTTAGGCGTTGCAACCCCGAAGCCAGGCGAACGTTGGCAGATAAACTTTAATTATGATTTGGCCGTTGCTGAAGGAAAATCAAGAAGTGCAAAAGACTGGACTACCTGGAGTCCGCTCAAAAAAGGTTTTAACAGTGTGGAAGATTACGGTTTGCTGAATTTTGCCGGCGATATTCCTGCACTGAAAATAACCGGATTCGGTGCGCCCGGGAACAGCTCCTTAGACTTGACTGGAACCATGTTGTCTCAAACAGACCGTAAGGTTGACCTGTTTACATGGATTGCCCCGGCAGATGAGCGCAAGCAAATTATATTTTCTGAATACTCCGCTCTGCGGAGTACGTCTGCTGCGGTGATACCGTTTAAGGTGCGGGAAGCGATAAAGCTAAATGCAACTAAGCGGATGAATCTTTTTGTGTTGGCCAAGGGGCGTGGCGACTCAACACCGCTTGCCCAGCTAAAAATTCCTTTTAACTTGAAGCCGGGTTTTAATATTAATGTCTGTCCGGTTTATACTGAAAATCAGTTATTAGTAAAGCCTGATACGGGGAAACTGACTTCACTGCCCAATGAGGGTAAAGTTGAAGTTACCGTAACTGAGTTGGCAAAAAAGCAAACGGTGTTGCGTAAAACGGTAAAACGGAGCCGGAAGAATATTGATGATATGATTACGCTGGATATGAAATCACTGCGCCCGGGGAAGTATGCAGTCAAATGTACCCTGAAACAGCTTGGCGGGGCGGAGCTGGCTACGACCCGTTTTGATATTACTATTATCGACCCGAAGCAGTTTCCATGGTACAATAATAAACTGGGCGTGACAAAGAATGTTCCTGCCCCTTGGCTGCCGATAAAAACCGCAAAGTCTGCAACCGGGCAATATAAAATAACGGTCACAGACAGAGAGTATTTGCTTAATAATAACGGACTGCCGGCACAAATAAAGGTGTTGGGTAAAGCACTCTTTAAAACCCTGCCGCAATTAATTTGCCGTTCGGCAGGTAAACAGATTGAGTTCAGCTTTAAACCACTGAAATTAATCACCGCTGAAAAGCGTCAGGAGGTATTTGCAATCGCAGGCACTGGTGGTGGTTTGACCATTAAAGGTACATTAACCGTTGAGTTTGATGGTTTGGCATTACTGGAATTTGAGCTGCTCAATCCGGATAAATTGCCGATTGAAGCGCTCTATTTTGATTTTTCTATGCAAAAACCTCTATCAATGTATGCCCGAGGTAATAATTATAAGTCTGCGTTCGGATCGGCATTTTATGGGGCTCTTTACAACGAGAACCCCAAGGCGAAGATTGAGCATATCGCCGGTAAATTATTCAGCAACGGCCGCTGGGCCTGGCCGAATAAACTTATGCACAGCATCTGGGTTGGCGGAGATGAGTCCGGCTTTGCACTGATAACTGAAACCGACGAGTATATGTTGGGTCCAAAACGGGTGGAAATTATCGATAAAAAGTCTTATAATTTATTGCGCTATAATTTAATCAGTGAGCCTTCAGTGGGTCTTGATCGGTTCGCCTATAAGATTGGCTGGCAGGCTACCCCGGTAAAACCTCGTCCACAGGATTCCAGACTGTGGCGCACTGACGTTATCAGCAAATATCGTCATCTGCCCGGTTTCTTGAAGCGGGGCTTCGTTTCCATGATTGGTTACTGGGATCTAGCAAAACTCTGTTATCCCAAATTGTATGCCGAACCGAAAAAATATAAAGGACACATGGCTTATAAGAGAAAAATGGCTCAGAAATATGGCTGTAATGTTGTTCCCTATTTTTCCAGCGGATTCGTCTCTACTGAAATTGACGAATGGAAATATTTCGGCAATGAATGGGCTGTCTATCCTAAAGATGGCTGGAATTCGCTCCGCGGCAAAGGAGATTATATCAGCCGTAACAGTAAATCATTCCGTGATTATTGGGTGTGGGCGGTAAAAGAGATTGTTGATACCCTGGGATATAACGGGGTCTATCTCGATGTTTCAGATCCGACCGCCTCTTATAATCCTTTTCAGCCGGGCTCGGGTTATATGAAAGCAGGGAAAAGCGTGAGCACAGTGGATATCTGGAATTTGCGGAAAATGTATATAAGAACCTATACGATGTTAAAAGCAGATGGGCGTAAAGGTATAATATACCGGCATCAAGTCAGCTGTCCGGCAACGATCGGCTTTATGGATGTCGCCATGGAGGGTGAGGCCTGGGTGCATGAAAAAATGCAGCGCTACAGTAGGATTACGGCAGATTTTTTCAGAACCAAAGAGATGAAAACACAATATGGTACGCCTTATACCTGGTACAGTTTTTATCAATATTATCGTGGGCTGAAATACGGCGGTTTTAAAACGCCGGTAACTGAAATTTTAGCCTATTCGCTGCCGCATCGTTATCTGCCGGCAATTTCTCATAAAGAGATCTGGCCGATTTGGGATATTCTTGATCCCTACTGGGCTACCGGAAAATTTGTGCCGTATTGGAGTGCTGAAAAAATTATTCAGAGCAATAAAGAAAAAGTTTACGCCAGTGCTTTAGTATTGAAGAACGGTGAAAAAGCGATGTTGATGATAGGGAACTGGAATAATTCAGCTCAAACGGTTCAGATCAGGATTGATGCGGAAAAATTGCTCCAAAGAGCAAAGATAACCAAAGCCAGGGACATGCTAAACAATGTAATGCTTCAAACTTCAAATAACGAAATCACCGTAAAAGTGGGGAAGAAAAATATTGCTTTAATTGAAGTTTATTGAGTCTTAGAAAACCACGTCCTTTGGGCGTGGTTTTTTATTTAGTAATTTTACCAAAAAGTGACGCATTGGTGTTTTTTCCGGTCCAATGTTCGCTGTTGCGTTATTTTTAGAATAAGAAAACTAATAAACTTAATTGTTGCTGTTGGTAAAGTAAATGAATCAGCTTTATAGTAAATGCTTATTTTGTAATACTCAAAAAACAGGAACAGTAACGTGAATAAAAAACGACCGAATATATTATTTGTGATGACCGATCAGGAACGGGCTGACATTGGAGCTCCCGGGCATCCTTGTCAGACTCCTAACCTTAATAAACTGCAACGTGAGGGGATCACTTTTTCACACGCCTTTACGCCTATGACCCATTGCTGTCCGGCCAGAGCATCTCTGATGACCGGGATGATGCCGTCAAAACATGGCGTGTTTAATAATGTCCAGAATGATCCAGCCTTTACGCGAAGATTGAATCCGGGTTGTGAAACTTTTTCCCAGAAATTGCAGGATGCGGGTTATAAACTTGCCTATACCGGCAAATGGCACGTTTCGGCGGAAGAAGATCCAAAGAATTTTGGCTGGGAAGAGCTCGATCTTATTTGTACCGGAACCTATGCTGGACGCGATGCTGATAGCTATAGAGATATGTCTAAAGCAGAGGATACCGCGCCACGTCAGGATGGTGAATTTCTGCAACCTGGCTACCCACGGGTCAGATTCTATAAAACTCAAGGGGAAACTATTGCAGACCATTCCGATTATAAATTTGCCCAATGTGCGATTGAAAAGCTGCAGGAATACACTGCGCAGGATGAACCATGGTGCCTGTTTGCCAGTTTTGCCGGACCTCATGCCCCATTCAATGTGCCTGAACCTTATGCTTCAATGTACAATCCTGATGATATTCAGCTCCCTGAAAATTATAGTGATGAGATGTTGGACAAACCTCAAATATATCAGATGATGCGTAAAAAATACAGCCAGTTATCAGAGCGTGAAGTGAGGGAATCCATCGCTCATTATTGGGGATATTGCACGATGGAAGATGATCTGGTCGGTATGGTGCTTGACAGGCTTGAACAGAGTGGGCAGGCTGATAATACATTGGTCATCAGAATATCTGATCATGGAGAATTCTGCGGCTCACATGGGCTTTACGCCAAAGGTCTGGCGGCTTTTGATGAATCATATCGCATTCCCTGTGTTATGCGCTGGCCTGATGGCATTAAAAATCCTGGTAGAATTGTCGATGAAATCGTTAATCTCTGTGATATTTCACCCACTGTTACTGAGGTGGCGAATGCTGAACCTACCGTTGATCCCAGCGGTGCAAGTCTGCTACCATTTTTGTTCGACGAACATCCAGAACAGTGGCGCGATGCCTTCTTTAGCCAATGCAATGGTGTTGAAGTATATTACACTCAACGCATGGTAAGAACTAAAAAATACAAACTGGTTTATAACGCCACTGATGTCGAAGAGCTTTATGATCTGGAAAAAGACCCGCATGAAATGACTAATATTGCGGCACTGCCTGAAATGGCAGCGATCAAAAAAGAGCTCTATATCAAGTTATGGAAAAATGCCGACCAGGAAGGTGATTATATGAGTTCCTATCACACCGTCTCCCACGCCTCATTCGGTCCCGGGTTTGCTTTGGGAACGTAGACACGAAATAAAACTCTAGCTGGACTGTCAACGAAAAGGATATGCGATTATAGCGTATTGTCGAAGTTCACAGATAGCGTGTTTTTCGAGCGTATTGATTGCACGCTGAAGATGTGAACTCCGACAAAAAATACCTTTTTCCGCCATGATTTATTGCACGAGTTTTTTAACATGTACTCGGCTCAAGGGACTTTCGCCCGCCATATTCAGGGGTGATATTCATGCTGGAGTGCGAGACTCTGTCGATCTGTAACGCATTATTTGACCGTGAGAAGTTATTCGACAATATCGCCGAATAATGATGCTGTTGAGCAATGTTTTATCGCCACGTTAATTATACTGCCGGGCTGGATACCGTCCTGCCAGGTGAACATCACATGTTTGCCATTGGTGGTTTTACCGGTCCAACGTTCACTGTTGCGCTTGCTTGGGCCTTCGACCAGTATCTGCTGCGTGGTGCCGACAAATGTTTTATTATGTGCAACCGTGCGTTGTTTAAGATCTTCCAGCAGTATCTGATGGCGGTTTTCTTTGACTTCCTGCGGAACTTGATCGGCTATTTTTGCAGCTGGGGTGCCTTGACGCGGTGAATATTTGAAGAGATAGGCATTGACAAATCCTACCTCATTTAACAGGTCACGGGTGGCGGCAAAATCTTCATCTGTCTCTTCAGGAAATCCGACAATTACATCGGTGGCAAAAGTTACTTCAGGTATCGATTTCTTCAGTTTATTAATAATTTCAAGATACTGTTCTGCAGTGTATTGTCGATTCATTTTTTTCAATATTCTATCTGAACCTGACTGGAGCGGCAGTTGAATATTATTACATACCTTTGGCAATGTGGCAATTGCGTTAATCAGTTTATCCGTGAAGTAGGAAGGGTAGGGGGAGGTGAATCTGATGCGCTCCAGACCTTCAATGTCATTAAGTTCGACCAGCAGGTCGGCAAAAGGCGAGACGTCGGGGGCAGGCGGATTGACATCACCACCGAGCCCGAATGCCGCAACATTCTGTCCCAGCAGTAAAATTTCTTTTACCCCGTTTTGGACCAGCTCATTTACCTCTTTCACGATGTCTGCTATTTTACGACTGATTTCACGGCCTCTGACATAAGGGACGATGCAGTATGAACAGAACCGGTTGCAACCGCGGGTGATGGCAACCTGGGCAAATATCTGGTTGTTATCAATGGCATAGTGAGTGGCCATTTCATCAAGGACATCTGGGTTTTCAGTGACTAGAACATGTTTGACGCGTTCATTGCTGAGCTCTTCGATGATATCAGGAACTTTGTGTAGTTGTCCGGTACCGATAATAAAATCAACGTGTGGCAGTTCTTTGAGCAATTCTTCACCGTGATTTTGAGCCATACAGCCCATGATGCCGATGATTAGGTCAGGTTTTTTTCTTTTTAGCCGTTTCATAATGCCGACCTTGCCGATCGCTTTGCGTTCCGCTTGGTCACGAACACTGCATGTGTTATAAATCAGCACATCGGCCTCTTTTTCAGTCTCAGCCAGTGAATGTCCACGCGCAACCAGCATACCGGAACATGCCTCAGAATCACGTTCGTTCATCTGGCACCCGTAGGTTTTTATATATATTTTCATGGAAATATTATCCGTTATTTATAGTACAACCCCATTCAGGGTTGGTTATTTGTGTATCGTGTTTACCGTAGGTTAAAACCTACGGCTATTATTGTTAAACCCGTGGTAAACAGATACCATAAA
>JAKIUY010000160.1 GCA_021647315.1 Victivallaceae bacterium | reverse complement strand
CTCAATATTACTTATATCGCCTTCTGTAAATTCAATTTTTATCATAATACTACTTCCTTATTTTATAAGTAATATAGCATTAATTTAACTAATTAAAAGCTAAGATTTCATCCGTCGCTAGTATAGAAGTAGTGGTTGCATGATCACTTCGTATGAAAAAGCTGGAAACAGCTAAATTAACAAGAAAGGAAAATTGAGATGAAACGCAAACAATTCACTCTCATCGAACTACTCGTCGTGATCGCTATTATCGCGATCCTCGCCGGAATGCTCCTCCCCGCTCTGAACGCAGCCCGTGAGAAAGCACGCCGTATTTCCTGTACAAGTAACCTGAAGCAAATCGGTACCACCATGTTTATGTACGCTGGTGATTACACTGATACGTTCCCACATGCTGCCACTGCTTGGGGTATTGCTGTTCCTGTGACTTCAACAAATGCTAGAGGTCTTAACTTCCTGATTGAGTACAACTATCTTTCAGATACAGCTATCTACAACTGTCCGTCAACTACTGACTACGCAGCTGAAGATGGAATGGAAATTACTACTCTGAAAGCTGCAAGAACTTGTAGTTATATGTATGCTCCTGGTCTGATGACTGGCGCATCTGATACCTATGGGAACTCAGATTCAGCTCTTGTTGCTGATATGACTAAAGATGCTCGTGGCGATGCTACTGGGAACCATGACCAATATGGTAACATCCTCTTCCAAGGTATGCACGTTAAAGGTTACTCAGGCAGAAGCCAGATTGATTGGTTCCTGTTGAATTATGGTAGCTTACCTAATACTGGTGCTATTACAAGTGCAGATTCTTCTTGGGCAATTACTTGGACAGATCAAGGAAGACAGTCTGAATAAATAATTTGTAGTACCGAATTAAAGAAAGAGAGCTTCGGCTCTCTTTTTTTTGCCTACTTACACAATGGGAACGGAACTGGGTTATGGCATAATTGGGTTGCAAGTTAATCTAGTAGGGTTCAATTCCCCGATGCTTGCTAATCAAAAGCTCCGCGTTAATACCCCGCTTCGCATAGCGAAGGCGAGCCTAAGCAAGAAAGCTTGCTCCGGGGATCCTTTATTCACACCTCTATTTCTTATTGAACATATTTCCTGAATTTACTCGGTCATTAATTTAGCGGCCCATTCACCGACTATTTTTGCCTGATCACCGGTGGGGCCAAGATAGATATACTGATCAACCGAACGTTCATTGCTGTCCCAGGGACCATAACTGCCGTTCATATAATAACGATCTTTATTGTAAACATAGATGAATGGTTTCTGTTTACCGAAAGCTATCAGACCGAATGCATCTTTATCATTATAGGCGGCAATCCAGCGGTAACCTTTGCGCCAATTACCCGGTTTGATACCCCCTTTAGTTTCAGCGAAAGTGCCTGAACGGAACGGTTCAGCCACTGACCAGTAGGGGAATTTATTAAGAGATTTTTTCCCTTGCGACAAAAGAGGTTGCCATTGATTCAGTCTCACCAGCATCCAATTAAAAGTAGAGGTCTGTTTCACTTCAGCTTCTATTCTTACCACCGGACGACCAGCATAGAATGTTGCTTTATAGCTGTAACCGACATTGTAGGCTTTACTTATAAAATTACCGGTTAACATCAAGGCAGCCTGTTTACCGTCAGCTGATTTTGTAAAAGTCATTTTAGCCGCGCGGTTAAGTAGATTATTGGGTCTGCCGCCAGTTAACTGAAGAAAGTTGGTGGTTAAGCGTTCTTTAATCACAGTACCGCCATTTTTGAACAAAATTTCACGGAACAGATTGTTGCTTTTATCAAAAGATATTTTATAATATGAGTTGGATATTTTAATCCAACGTTTATCTTCACTGATCACCAACCGATCACCGCTTTTTCCCAGTTTTTTCTCCGGCTTGGTCGGGGTAGCGGATAATGTTGCTGTTTTCTCTATCGGAACAGACGTAACTGAAAATTTTAATTCCCGCGTGCCAATATAAATCAACAATGCTCGGTCATTTGCCGGAATTACCGCATTGACTTTATTGTTGCCCGGTTTTAAATCGGCAATAACCTGTCCGGTGCGCATATTGACCGCCCGGCATTTTCCCGGCACCGTAATCTCAAATGAGACCGGCGTAGCTTTGGTCTGATAATATTCACTGAGTAGAATTAATTTTTCATCACCGTTTGCCAAGCCACATATTTTAACTGCTCGCTTAGAGGGTTTAAGGCCATTAATAACCTTGCCGTCAACGATTATATCTTCGACCGGCACCACCATTCGCATGGTTTCCGCCAGTTCCTTCATATCCATGGCATCACAGCCTTTCCAGGTAAACAGTGTAAAGCCACTTGAGCCATTGAGGAAATTTTCCAGCATGCAGTAACGGAATTCAACCGGCTCACATTCGGAATTGACATCATACCCCGCACTAAGCCAGGTAATAATGTTAGATTTACCCGTCAATGCCCTGACTTTTTTGACTTTATTCGCAACCTCCAGAGCATCACCGGCAGTATAGGCACTGGGTTGAGCAATCGTCATGATATTATTGGCGAGCAGACTGTTAAGATTTAAAAAATGGGAATAAATCTTACCCGGGGTTGCACCATAAGTTCCCAGTTGATAGGAGCCGGATGTTTTCCCGCTGCGCTTCAGGTTCTCTTTGAATTTTTTGGCAAGTGCACTATACATCTCATCGCCGAGCATAATTTTAAACGCATCCCAGACTTTGCCGTACGCCGGATATTCAGAGCGTTTTTTCATAAAAACCAACGGGCTCATATATTTCATCTTAGGATATTTTTTCGCCATGAAAGTTTTGAAACGCTTCATACAGCGATCACCGAAACAGTATTGTGATCCCCCCCAGAATTCACAGTCCAGCCATAATCTCGTAATGCCGTGATTGCCGGCACTGGCGGCACGATTTATTTCATGCTGAAAAGCTGCGCCACGGAATGACGGACAAATCCATTTTGAACTTTTCCCGCTGATACTTATCGCAACGGCATTTTTATCCTCTTTCAGGTCGTTTCTCATAAAACCGCCAAATGGGGAATAATTGGCGGCGTAGTACAGACCTGCCAGACGTGCAGCATCTACGGTTTGCTGTAACAGTTCACTGTTCTTATGGTCATAGCTGGTAGAGGTTACCGTATTGACTCCGATATGTTTCATACTTTTATAAAAATCGGGCCATTCAACCTGCACAGATGCCGGCATCCAGCCCAGACAGGTAGTAAGGCGCTTCGGCAGCGAAGCTTTGGGAATCGCAACTGAAGAAACTTTTATTGATTGTTTAGGTTGAGCACCACCCGCCCATTTAGCATAATAATAGATAGTTCCTTCAGTTCCAGGTTTCATTGTCGTGACGTTGAATAGTATCAACTGTTTGTAACATTTTAAAACAGTGCATCTGATATAAGGTTTGCCATCAACAGTAATTTTCTCCGTTTTGATGCTCTGCGGAGTACCGTTACGGTTAACTGCCGTCAAAAATTCAATGCTGCCCGGTGCTTCCACCACCATATCCACCTGTTTCCTACCGCCCAGTTTATTGATGACAACAAAAGAGAGAAATGATGAGATATCGGGTGACACAAACAGCTCTTTTCGGTCGGTGGAGGCTTTAGCATATTTACCGCCGGATTTATTACCACTGTTATATACAGCAGCCCGGCTTTTCACCTGCCCGGTCATTATTTTTGTTGAGGCAAAAATATTATGATTATTGTTTACCGCTTTCGAGACAACTGAAATATGTAATTTATTCATGCCAGCCGGCAGATTCAATGGCAAGGTAACAGTCTTACCGACAACTGTCTTGACCGTCTGTTTGAGCAATTTTTTATTGCTCAGCGAAACCGTTATTTTTACTTTCCCCAGTGCAACGGCCGGATAAAATTTCAAGACACTCCTGCCGTTTTCTTCAGTAAATCCGGCAGCATATTCCGGTGCGGCAAAATGGCAGCTTTTCAGCCCAGTCACTGGAATATAGTAGATTCTTGTTTTCCAGATACCATCTGCCGCAAAGTATTTTTTATTGAACAGCGGTTCAATCGTGGAAAACTGTTCATTGCCAAGCCAGATAAACAGCTCTTTTAATTTATCAGGTTCGCTGACCATTACTACACCAGTAGCTGTCTCTGGAGCAATCAACGCCCCCCAGGGTTCAACCAAACCGGAGATGAAATTATTCGAGTTGCCTTTTGTCACCGGCGTGGTGGATTTACAAAACAGTCCCTTTGATGTCTGGCTGAAGGCAAAACTTTTACCAGTCGGCAATTGAAACAGGTTATGAATGAACGGCGAAAATTCAGCAACTGAACTGTGTGATTTAATCATATAGTCAAACACTAGCCGGGCTTCATTTTTATTGACTGAATAGGTTTTGATAAATTCAAACCCAGCAGTTTTATTACGCCGATTTTTAGCCGTATAGGTCGCCCGAATGGCAATCGTTTCACTGTTGTTCCTGACTGTAATCAGGTCATATTTTCCCTTCATCAATTCGGTATTGCGCAAATTTTCATAAATCCGGCTTTTGCCCAGTCCGCCGCCATCACTTTCATCCATGGCATAATTAGTTTTATTCTGCTGATCTTCAAGCAGAGTTATCTTGCCGCCGACAGCACTGACATCAGCCTTGATCAGACCATTGGAAATAGTGATTCCATTGGGAGCGGTTTCCAGTTGCATTTGCCCGGCAACTGCCGATAATGAGAGGGCGGCAAAAAAGAGACCGCTGACGATAACTTGTTTAATTTTCATTCCTATTCCTGTTTTTTTGAGGTAATTACCTCGGATTAGAACAAAGCCGACTTCGTCGGAACGTCGAACATTCAACACCGAACTCTGAACATCAAATAATTAAGAATTATAAATTCCTAATAGTATTAAAAAACACCTTCCATCGGGAAGGTGTTTAGGTTATAAATATCTCGAAGAGATAATGTTAGATAGCCATCGGCGTAAGCCGGGGGAACAAATTCTCACAAAATAACCGCCTCAAAGCGGCGGAGTAAAACCCCTTTGGTCATGCGAAATATTTTCAAACATCATCTAGTTACGGAATCAAACGTGCTATTTCATTCGCATCAAGTTCTCTGTTATATAACTTAACTTCATCCATTTTTCCGGTAAATCCACTACCGAGGTTCAAGACTTCGCTATTAATGGACAAACTGCCCGAACCGACCGCACTGCCCTGATCAACGCCGTCAATATAAAGTTTGCCGCCGGTGGTACTTGAATAGGTCCAGGCAATATGATACCATTTATTCAGCGTCGTGACTGTATATGATGGAGAAACCTTCTGCCAAACCCCACCCGCTTCAGCATAAATCAGAATTTTCTTATAGTAACTGCCAGCAGTTGCGCCAAAGAAATAGACATCAAAGTTCGCACCGGAGGTACCCGCTCTTTTTTCCGCGAAATGCGCGGCATAGCCGGAATTATAGGCTGTCGGATATATCCAGAATGAAACCGTTATTTCATCCGCTAAATCCAGAGTATCATCGTCAGCAACAGTAACATAATCGTTGCCGTCAAATGATAATGCACTGCCGGATTTGCCGGTTGTCCAAGTTGCACCAGTAATAGTAGCATCATTAACCGCCGCCATTTCGTCAACAGCATCATTATTGAATTTCCAGTAGCTCATCGGGCCGATAACATAATCCAGCAGCAGATGTTCGCCCGCCGCTATACTCGGCGACAAGTCAGGAATATTCTCAATATTATTAGGCAAGTCAACTTGTTGACTACTGGTCGTATAATTGGAAAAAATAAACATGCAGCGATTACCGCGCCGGATACCTGACCATTCAACGCCACCAGTTTTATTGGTGGTCAAATTTAAAATTTCATTCACACCCGGTCGATTAAAAAACCAGTCCAGCGGCTGCCAGCCGTTCTGCAGCATATCATCACGAAAATCTGCATTATCGGTGTAATTAGTATTAGCACCATTACTCCAAGTATAATAACCATCTGCTCCCCGTAACCTGACATGCTGCAATAGAGAACGGCATTCAATTTTACTTGGCACCGGAGCCACATAACCCGGATTATCCACCAAACCGCCGATCCATGGGATCATTACATGACCAGCAGGTAGATTGTTCTTAGCTGTCGAATATCTTTCCAGCGGAGTCCAGAACAGGGCATGGGGGATACTGACACAAAGATCAGTGCCGAAAATATCAGGACGCTCACTGTGATTACGATAGGCGGTATAGGGATAAAGTGACGGCATCGCAATATTCATACCACTGTTTATATAAAAATTATGCCTGGCGGTGCGGTCAAAATTTCCCCATAATTCACTGTAGTCTGTCGCACCGGGATATTCGCCGTAGTTGCCGATATAGGCACTGTTAATTTCAGGATTTGCATGGGCACGGACTTGATTAACCATTTCGTTACAATTTTCATCTTCCGTGCTTGATTCAAAATCAGCAAAGACAAAATCAAGGTAATAACTGTTACTATTCAGATAATTCATTACATCCGTCAAAGTATCAGGATCACTGCTACCGTCATAAGGGCCGTTCATATTCCTTAACATTAAGCCAATAATTGCGTTATTACTAGCCTGGGTATCATAAAAAGTTTCCCACCCGGCAACTTCTCCCGGTCGTGGAATTGCCGTGATACCGGGCACTGTTGTATTATAGGTACCCCAGTCAAATATCCAATCGGGTTCTGCGGCATTGAGCCGGTTATTGAACAACGGTGTAAGTGTGATAAAACAGACAAAACAGACAACAGCATTCTTCAGTAAATAAATTTGCATGATTTAATTCCCTTATATCTTGTTTTCGAGTACATTGATTACACGTTACAGCTATGGATTTCTACAAAAATACCTTTGTGCAATGTCAAACCAGTAATCTAATACGGCGAATAGCTGTTGGGGTAACTAGTGCGCCCCGGATAGGCAGACCAATCACCGTTCAACATAAAATAGTTCCATGGATATTTTAATGGATGCCCCTGATAGAGCCAGCGCCATTCTTCAGCCTTGACATGTCCATCCGCATAGAGAGTGTTAGCTCGTTTACTGTGTCTAAAACAGACATAGTCCTGATATGATACAATGCAACGTCCTTTCTTTCGATTCTCTAACGATCCCTGATTATACCATGATTCAGTATGAGTCAGTTGCTTAGTCGGTTTCTTGATTTGAGTAATTTTTACAGGATAGTGAGCGGTGTAACCATAACCGGAATAGGCCCCATAATCAGCACCATTGCCGCCAAGCGCCTTATGGTTATAGCCGTAACTGATATAAAAACCGCTCGAAAAAACAGTTTTCTGCGAAGGGCATAGAAATGCTCCAAGCTTGGGAAAGTTTCCATAGCCGGCAGTATTGTTGGATGTTACGCCAAGATAGGTGGCAAAAGTTTCTACCCAAAGCAATCCTGTGCCTGTATACCAGGGTTGAAACATACCATCATTATCATCAAGATAGTTGAATTGTGCCAGCCCCAGCTGTTTCATATTAGAGGCACAGGTAATACTCCTGGCTTTCTCTCTGGCCTGGTTCAATGCCGGGAGTAACATTGAGGCTAAAATCGCGATAATCGCGATCACGACGAGCAATTCTATGAGGGTAAAATTGCTCTTTTTTACTCCTGCTGTCCTGCGTTCATTTTGCTGTGAATTTTTCATAATATTCTCCATGTTATTGTTTTTTCTATGACATAACCCGAGTGGCGGTGTCAAATTTTCAACTCTTTCGAGCTCAACTTCAAATCATCATCTCCTATTTTAGTTTAGACTATTAAAACAGCGACAAATAACGATAATTAAACATTACTACATTCATACCTATTGCGATAAACACCTCCTGTTGTTAGTAAAGAAGTGGGTCTTGCAAAATAGCTTAACCCTTTAATTATTAACGATTTATATTCCTTTTTTATTTGAAAAATCCTCCAAGGCGTGATATATTATAACTCTTTCAATGTCAATAACATACCACCCTTGAA
>JAKIUY010000159.1 GCA_021647315.1 Victivallaceae bacterium | reverse complement strand
CTAATTCTATGCTATTGTTACTCATGGTTGATCTCCTTGCACTTTTTAGTGCGTTAGTTATTTGAAGGTGATTATAATATATCACACTTCGGCTGAGGAGGTCAACCTTCTCATACTATCTACTTTGTTTTATTCAATAACATCTTTACGGCGGCGGCAAAATCATCGGCAACGGTTATTCCTTTTAGATCTCCAGTTGCCTCATTGATGCCGTGTCCAGTCTTGATCAACACACTTTCAGCACAGCCGGCGTTTCGCCCCGCTTCGACATCACTTATTTTGTCACCTATCATATATGACTTGGCAGGATCAATCTGATGATCTTCAGCAGCGGTCAATAACATACCAGGTTCCGGTTTACGGCAATCACAGTCACCGGAAAACTCCGGATGGTGCGGACAATGATAAAAGGCATCAATAACCGCACCCTGTGCAGCCAACACTTCGGCAATGCGACGGTTTACCAGCCCAACGTCACTCTCACTGTAGTAACCACGCGCCACACCTGATTGATTTGAAACAATAATCGCCAGATAACCGGCGGCTTTGATAGCTTGAAGCGCCTCAGCGGTGCCAGGAATAATTTCGACATCATCAGGATGACTCAAATAATCAGTTTCAACCACGATGACTCCATCACGGTCAATAAAAAAAGCTTTATTCATTTTATATTCTCGCATTAAAAAGCAGTAACTTGCGTTCTTACAGACACGTTCGCAGTCATGTGCAAAACGACACTCATAGCGGACAACGTAAAAGAGCAACTATAGTTTATACCACAGAAGCCCAGCATTCAATATCTTACAGTAAAAAAAAATAAAAAATCATTCTGCTGTTAATCATTCTGCAAGATCAGCTTTTTACCTTGAAGAATTTTATAGATGGATTATTTTGTTGTATGCCCATTATGGGTAGTTTTTAGTTCGTTTATTTGGCTATTTAAGCCCAAAAGTAAAAAATAAAAGTTTAAATATCAACCTAAACAAGTATATAATCAATAGGAAAAAGCAATTAAGGAATAGTTCACTCATGGAACAAATTGATTTACAGCAGTTACTGGAACAGGTTCAGCAGGGCAAAATAGATGTCGTTTCAGCTATCAGCCGGGTTGGCGGAAATATTAAGGATTGTGGCAGTGCCAGACTTGATTTTGACCGCGAACAGCGTTGCGGATTTCCTGAATTCATCTACGGAGCCGGGAAAAGTATTGAACAATTGCTGGAGATAATTCCAGCGATCATAGCCAACAATCAACCAGTACTGGCAACTAGGATAGATGCAGAAAAAGCCGCAGCTATTCTGGAGCAACATCCTGAAGCTGAATACGATAGTCGGGCCAAAACCATTATTATCCGCAAAAAAAGTCTGCCGCAAAAGACCGGCAAGTTGCTTATTCTCACTGCCGGAACTTCAGATCTCGGGGTGGCGCTGGAAGCTCAATATACCGCTGAACTGTGCGGCGTGACAACCGAACTGGTAGCCGATGCCGGAGTTGCCGGATTACATAGATTATTAACTGCAACCAACCAATTACAGGAGGCGGATGTGATTATTGTCGTCGCCGGCATGGAAGGTGCCCTGCCGAGCGTGGTCGGTGGTCTGGTAAAATGTCCGGTCATCGCAGTCCCTACCAGCGTGGGCTACGGTGCCGCGCTCAACGGCTTTACCGCTCTGCTCGGCATGCTGACCAGTTGCGCGTCAGGCGTCTCAGTCGTCAATATCGATAACGGTTTCGGCGCAGCCTGCGCGGCAATAAGAATGCTTGGACTAAAGAGGTAATTATTGCATCAGTCGCTGCGCTCGCGTTGGACTGCTGCAGTTAGGACTCACAAAAAAACAGGTTGGATTTTTCGCTTGATTGCAAACAGCTGCTCTGCGTTACGAAAATATCTATATAGTTCTACTATGTAAACACTTTAGTGCCTTAATCAGCAGTCCGCATTCTACACGAAACTATCCAATTTATTTTTGAGTGAGCCCTTACCTCTAAAAAAATGGAGCCGATGCCTCTTTTAGAAGCATCGGCTCCGGCAGTATTCTTCATACTCGCTCTGCCTGTATCCCACAATGGGGGGATTTAACTATATAACGGATAGTGAGATACTTTATATAAGAAACTTCCATGCCAACTTCAAAGACGCAATACAAGTTGTTTATAATTAAACCATTACAACCAATATTCAAAAAACACAATTAGAATCCTAAATTTAAAGAAAAGTTTACTTTTTTTTTATTTTTCTACAAAAGCACTTATTTATAAACAGTTATAACAAATATAAATATTTCGGCATAAATCAATAAAAGTTGATATTAATAATAAAAAAGAGATAAGGGTTCACTTCAAAAATAACTTGTGGAGTCCCCAAACCAACAGATGATTTAGGGGGTTTTTCATGAAACAAATTTTCACTGAAATTTGTCTCATCAAAAAATCACTATGAAATGTTTTTTCTTAGTCAAAGGTCATATGTTCATAAATCAGCGTAGCCGGCTTTGACGGAACTTTTTTAGACAAGATTGACACTTTGTTCAAAATCTTTGATTTTTACTTCGTCCTCTGCGAGTGTCTTTGTGCTTCGCACTGCTTGTTATTTTATCTTGTCAAAAATACCTCCCCGAACGTAGTGACAGACGAAGTAATTTATCTATTAGGTTAAAATAGTAGCCTGCGACTTCCAGGTACAATGGCATCCTTTGGATACAATTACCATAACTCACATTATGTTGTGCACAACATAATGTGAGTTATGCATGTCACGCAAAGCGTGATAAATTCAGTGCTATTCCATGGATTCCAGTGTCTGCTTAGCTTCACTGTTGCCCTTGGCGGCAGATTTACGGTACCATTTTACCGCCATTTTTTCATCTTTTTTAGTTCCTTTACCGTATTGATAACAGTTGGCGACATTAAACATTGCTGTGGCATTGTCATGTTCAGAACCTTTCAAAAACCATTTAAACGCATCAGTGAGATTCCGCTTGGTGCCAAGTCCTTTTTGGTAACATTCACCAACTTTATTCATTGCTGCAGCTGAACCTTTTTCAGCCGCTTTCATGTACCATTTTAATCCTTCGGCATAATCAATATCGTCCCAGCATAACTCAGCCAATTTAAGCATTGCGAGCATATTACCTTTCTCAGCTGACTTGAGATATAAATCTGCAGCCTGCGAATCACTCTGTCGTGTTCCGACTCCTTTTTCATAACATTTCCCTAATAAATAAATTGCTTCACTATCGCCCTTGCCCGCCGCCTTCCTGTAAAATTTAAATGCTTTGGAATGATTTTTCCGCACCCCGATACCATACTGGTAGCAACGCGCCATGTTAATCATACCCTGAACATCTTCTTTCTTGGCTGCCCGGTAATACCAGCCTACCGCTTTGCTCAGGTTGGGTTTACCTGCCGTACCATATTCATAATAGCGGCCGAGAATATTCATCCCCTTCAGGTTGCCATTTTTTGCAGCATTCCGATACCATGTCATGGCATCCAGAGTATTTCTTTCTACTCCAATCCCCTCCACATAACATTCTGCCAGTTTTATCATTGCGCTATTATTATCCTTCTGGACGGCCTTATAAAACCATTCGACCGTCTTTTTCGGATCTTTTTTAACCCCATCTCCGGCTTTGTAACATTCACCTAGGTTGATCATAGCTATTACATGCCCTTTTTCAGCAGCTTTTTTATACCATTCGACAGCTTTAGACAAATTCTTATCAACTCCGTACCCGGCAAAATAACACTCGCCGACGTTGAACATACCCCAGGCTTTACCATCAGCCGCCGCCTTCAAAGATTGCTGAAACTTTTCAAGTTTTTTCTGATCAATTTTTGTAACTGGCTTTGCTACTTTTTTCTTTTCGGTTTTCACCGTCGCAGCTTCCGCAGACTTAACCGTTTCCGCCGCTTTCATGCTGAATATAATAACCAGACCGCAAGCTGTGGCAGTCAAACAAATTAATAATTTTCTTTTCATAACAGTATTCCTTTCCTGGTGGTACAATGCTACCGCCTAATTAAAACTGTGGCATTGTCTCCATTATTTTTGCATAAAGATAAGTTAGCCGTTCACCGTAAAACATCCAGACATAAGTTCCGACCGCCAGAAACGGTCCAAACGGCAACGCCGTTTTGCCGTTCGCTTTTTTGCGCATAACCATGATCACGCCGAACAATGCACCGAACAGTGAACCGAACAACAGCGAAAAAAAGCATGCTTTAAGCCCGATACATGCTCCGATTGCCGCAATATATTTAACGTCCCCCCATCCCAGGGCATCACGTTTAAAAATCATTTTACCGAAGATCGCCAGTAGTGCCATTGTACCATAGCCGATTGCCATTGATGCAATGGAAAAGCCCAACGCATAAAAATGACTGGCATAATCTGTTACTTCCGGGAAAAACCCGAATACTTTCCAGTTCTGCGGAAAGGCAACAGCCAATACCATGCCGACGATCATCAGCGGAAAAGTTGTCAGATTGGGAATGATAAAATGTTTAATATCAATAAATATAGTTGTAATTATCAGTGCCGTCACCGGCAGGTAGACCAGCGCCAACGTCAACGGCTGGCGGTCAAAAACAATTTTAAACCATAAGATAAAAAACAGCATTCCGGTCAATAGTTCGACAAAGAAATAACGTGACGTTATCGCAGTGGAACAACTGCTGCATTTGCCGCGCAGTGCCAACCAGCTGAAAAGCGGAATATTTTCGTACCAGGGCAGTTCATGACCGCATTTCGGACAGCGCGATGGTGGTGAAACAATCGATTCACCGCGCGGAATACGCCATATACAGACATTAAGAAAGCTACCGATACAAGTTCCGACCATGAAAACGATAATATGCCACAATGGCATCATCTGGGGTAAAAACGGATACTGGTAATCTGCTGCTATTAGCATAAAATCCTCATATATAAACCCGTTAGGGTAACGTTTAATTTGTTATACTCTCCGGGCACTAATAATGGCAAAACAGGTAATAATACCCATGGATTTAAGTCGCATTTTATTTAACGCCTGCCTCAATCTTATATTATAGTACATTTTGACCGAATAAGCAACTTTTTTTTATCGCATGGCATGTTCAAGTGCAACTCGCATCTTTTCAACCGGTGCTTTAAGACCAGTCCAGATTTCAAACGACCTTGCGCCTTGATGTAGCAGCATTGTCCGTCCGTCGGCATGCCTGATGCCATGTTCCGCCGCATAACGCAGCAATGGAGTCGCTTTATAAATAGTATCATAAACCGCAATATCAGAATTCAGCAATGCGGTATCCAGTGGTATTGGATCATCGGCTTTCAACCCCAGACTCGTGCCCTGAATAAGTACGGTGCTGGAGTTGATAAACTCCAGTAATTGTTCTTTATCATTCGGAGCGCAATACCGGGTGGAGCAAGAATAATTGTCTGCAATCGCAGCTGCCAACTTTTCAACTTTGGCAACAGTTCGGTTGGCAAAACATAGTTGAGCCGCACCGGCTGAAGCAAAATAAAAAGCAACCGCCTGTACAGCACCACCACAACCGATAAAGAGAAAATTACCACCGTTAATTTCAGTACCGAAGGCTTCATTCAGTGCAGAGGCAAGACCAAAGCCATCGGTCGAATCGCCGAACAGTTTTCCATCACGCACCGTTACGGTATTAACACTCTCGGCCAACTCCGCCGGACGTGATATACCGTCCAGAAACGGTATAATATTTTTCTTATGCGGCACCGTGATATTAAAGCCACGCAAATTTTCACGGGCGAATTGGGCAAAATCACTGATTTCGTCGGCTTTAACATGATATTTACCATACGGTCTGCCAAGTCCAAGTGCGACAAACCCCGCATTCTGCATTTCAGGCGAGAGCGAATGCGCCACGGGATCCCCGATTACCGCATACTCAAAGCTCGCCTTAATCCATTTGTCTTTCATTAACTTAATTCCACATTTTTATTTAGTTTTAAAATTTTCATATGCTCCGGTGATCAAAGCTTCGGTCTCTTCCCAGTTTATACAGGCGTCGGTGATTGAAACGCCGGGCTTCAGATTGTCAGAAATATTTTGATTGCCCGCGCAGAGATTACTTTCAAGCATCATGCCTTTGATACTGCGATCACCAGTGCTAAGCTGTTTTACCGCATCGTGAAATGCCGTCGCTTGTAACTCAAATTTTTTAGCGGAGTTGGCATGACTGCAATCAATAATAATATTTGGCTCAATGCCCTGGCACTGCATGGCAACTTTAGTGAATGCAATATGTTCCGGGGCAAAATTAGGTCCCCGATCACCGCCACGCAACACGATATGACCGAAGGCGTTGCCGCTGGTTCTGAAAATTCCTGTATAACCATCTTCGGTAATACCGATGAAACTGTGATGAGACCCGGCGGCTTTGATTGCATCCAGAGCGGCTTGAACCGTACCGTCGGTGGCATTCTTGAACCCGACCGGCATGGATAAACCGCTGGCCATCTGGCGATGAGTCTGTGATTCAGTTGTTCTGGCACCAATCGCAGCCCAGGTTACGGTATCTGCAATATATTGGGGAATAATCGGGTCAAGCATTTCAGTTCCGACCGGTAGTCCTAATGAGATAATCTCTAATAGTAACTGGCGAGCAAAGCTAATCCCTGCCTTAATATTATATGATCCATTAATATCTGGATCGTAAATCATCCCTTTCCAGCCCACTGTAGTCCGAGGTTTTTCAAAATAGACCCGCATAATGAGAAAAATCTTATCGCCTACTTTTTCTGCCAGCTTTTTCAGGCGTCCGGCATATTCAATTGCTTCGTCGTGATTATGAATTGAGCACGGTCCGGCAATGACCATGATTTTATCCGATTTACCAGATAAAATATCTTCAACCGTTTTGCGATCAGCAAGCACCTTGGCGGCCTGTCGCTCACTCAACGGCAGCGCTGTTTTTAGTTCCGCCGGGGATGCCAACGGCAGAATTTTATCAATATTTAAGTTGTTACTGCAAATCATTTTAATTTCCTGGATTTATTTATGTTTGTGAAAAAATAGACTTTAACCGTTCGTCCGAATATTTATGAAATTCCTGCATAGCAGAATTATTAATATTTTCTTCAATCATAATATCATTGATTACTTCAGGCAATATCATATATAAATTTTTCAAAACCGATTTATCGCCAGTCATAATTTCATAGAATTTCTCAATTGACATGTGTCTAATTTGCTGATTAGAGAACAGTTTGTCATCCACCGAGACTTCCCAAGGGATATTAAGCTTATCTTCTGCAACTGCGTCAACTAATATACAAGTTGCTTGCTTGTTTTCAAGAATGGTATGTTGCATGAGCATATATGTATTTAAAGTGAAAGATAAATCTTTTCTCTTATGTTCATCCATGAATAACCCATAAATGCTATGCTTGGTATTCACAATATCGAATTGCTTGCCTGTCGTATCACAATCGTTTACGACATATTTGAATATATTTTTATGTAAAAATGTATTGTAGCTTATTTTATCATCATCTAGCTGCTGAATCATTTCAATTTCAAGCATCTCAGTAATTGATTTATTATAAATTTTAGCGTCAAAAGCAAGTTTCACCGGGTCTACTGAATTTTTGCTGATACTTTTAAACGATATTTTTTGCAAATAAAGCAAGAGTATCTCTTTTATATGCTTGAACAAATCTTCATCAGATATAAACGTTAGATTGTATTTTTTCATTCTTATAGTCCGCTTATGCGGTCTCCATTCGTACCGTTTCGATATATAGTCGGCCCGGCATCGCATATTCCAGTTTCCAGGTGAAACTTATTGGTTTACTGCCTTCATGAGAAACATATTTAACTGGACCTAAGAAGCAATACGGAGCACTTAAATTATTTTTACTTTTATCTTCCCTGACAAATAATAGGATAGTATTGTTTGTTTTACGATGATTTATATATCGTTGTCCAGTAGGTGATATTGCGGATGTTGTGCTTTGTGACTGCCAATGGAAAATATCTTCAGAAATAGCATAGTCTAAGTCACACCTGTCCTAACAATTATAAAAACTACCTGATTTAACAATTTTTTCCATTCAAGTCATTCAATTTTGTTCAATTTTGTTCAATTTCTCAAAAGTACCCCCCTGTTTTAAACTATGCTGTCCT
>JAKIUY010000020.1 GCA_021647315.1 Victivallaceae bacterium | reverse complement strand
AAATGAAGTCCCGAAACATAAGCTGATGGAACTTGAAGCAGATGAGTTCATCCGGCGTTTTATTCAGCATATACCGCCTGCCAACTTCATGCGTAACCGTTTTTATGGGATTATTGCTGGGGCTAAGAGTCATTTCCCAACGCATTTCCCAACGCGGGATAATCTAATATACTTATTACTAATTAATTAGAATCTTGATCAATATATTTTTATGTAGGAAATAATCTTAAATCCTTATTATAGCATCGATATTTGACTTTAATAAAAAAGGGTATATATTACTCTTATAACTTCAATTCTAAGCAGGAATTTTCATTATGAGCAAGAAACGCAAATTTCAGCTTGGGCGGACTTATCACATAACTCACCGCTGTCACCACCGCAGTTATTTTTTGAAGTTTGGGGTAGACCGGGATAAATATATTCGGTTACTCTGGGAAGGCAGCAGGAAGTTCAACGTTGATATTTTCAATTTTATCATAACGAGCAACCATGTTCATCTGCTGTTAGCTTCGGATTCAGAAGAGGGTATAAGCGATTTCATGTGTCATCTGTCCGGGAGTATGGCGCGGTATTATAATCGCCGTAAGAAGTTGACTGGCAGCTTCTGGGAGGGACGTTACAGATCAACCCTGATTCAGGACGGTACTCACCTGAGACGCTGTATGTTTTATATTGATTTGAATATGGTTCGTGCTGGAGTAGTAACCCATCCGCGAAAATGGCAATGGAGCGGATACCATGAACTTATGGGAAAACGGCAACGGTATTGCGTGCTGAACATTGAAAGGCTGCTGGTTAAGCTTGGCTGTGCTGACTATAAACAGTTTCATGCATGGTATGATGCTACGTTGACAGAAAAGCTTCGGCATAAATCATTTCGTAAAAGTTACTGGACTGAAGCCAGATGTGTAGGCGATGAAGAATTCGTCAACCAGATGGCAGGTAGAAAAGAACGCCGCCGAATATCAGAAGCAGACAGTGGGACGTTTTATTTTTAATCTTACTGGAACAGTAAAATCAAAATGCCATGTTCCATGAATTAGAGAAAGATACTTTGTGTCTTTAGCCATGTTGTCCTTCAAAATCTTGTTAAAACTTTCGTCGCGATTTTGACACATAACCCCCCCCTACTCTATATCTTTAAAAATAAATGAGTTACGAAAGGTGGTAGCGGCTCAGGGACTCGAACCCCGGACACTCGGATTATGATTCCGATGCTCTAACCAACTGAGCTAAGCCGCCATATCAGGACTTTTATTCTGCTCTTTTTAAGCAGAATTCATAATGTAGTCTATTGCTGAAAAGTTGCAAACGTTTAAAGTATTTTTTTCATCATTTATTTACAGCCGCTCCCCATTTTCATTCATCATTGAATATTGAGTATTGTATATTGAATATTCTCCCCGCTGCCCCTACCCCCGTTGCTTATAAGTATTCAAAGAGAGCCACAGCAACATAATCAATGAAAGAATCAAACCAACTACTCCGACAGGGATAAAACGCCATTGCGGAACAGTTTTGGCCAGGCTATCAACCCAGAAACCCAACAACGGTGCAACAATCGCAGTAAAAACTGCTTTTAATTGTGATTCAACACTCAACACCGTCGCCAGCTCTTTAGGGTCAGAAACTTCAGCACACCTGCTGACTAACATCGGACGCCATAAATTCTGGACAATCGCCAAAATAATAAAAGCCACAATTACGATAGAATTATAGCCAATAATAACGCCGAAAACTATTAACATAAAACTCATTACATACAGCGTCCAGAGTCGTTTTGCCGTTGCCACGCCGCCGCCGAGAATTTGCACAAATTTGCCCGCCCGGCGCGAAGCAAAACTACTCGACAAATAAAGTACAAAATATACCAACCCAACCATTACGGCAGTACGTTGCTGGTCATTCCAGTAGAGCAGTACCGGCACTCCTAAGACCATAAACTTTATCAACGGCTGCAGATAACTTTGACTGACCTTGAATAGGCCTTCAAAACTCATCGCATGAATCAGTAATCGACGCAGTGGAACAAAGGTCACAATATACTTCAAAGTCCGCCAGGTTACTTTTGCGACTTCAACCAAACTGCGTTCCTGCCGGCTGGCTCCGTCAAGATATGCCGGATATTTCATAAAATTGACAATATTAATCAGATAAGGCACAATACACAGCAGAAAGATCATCGAATAATTATTAGGAGCAGAAAAAAACAGCACCGCAACCGCGATCGGAATACTTACCGCCGAGCCCAGTTTACTCCATGAACGGGTTAACCCATAAATTTCAGTCTTTTCGTCACTCCGTCCTTCATGTTCCAACCAGCTGAAAATAATTGCTTTGTGGGTGCCGGTCCGAAATGCATCACCGATGGCGTAAAAAAACATCGCTGTAAACAACAACCATATCTGCTGACCACAGGCCATAATAATCAGGAAGACAATATAGGCGAGAAATGAGACAATCATCGATTTACGGCGACCAAAAACATCTGCGACTGCTCCTGAAGGGATTTCCAGCAGATTAACCCATATCTCCCGAAAGGCAATCAACATTCCAATTAAAGCAAAATTCATACCGTAACTGATGAATGCAATAATCAGAAATGGTTCATAATATTTCTGATTTTTAAGAAACCCATATAAACAAAAGCGCCTAATCAATGTACAATCCTCAACAGGCTCTCGCCTGATTTTCTCCGCTTGGCGGTAAAATAAAATAACTCATAAAAACAAAAAACAATATACATGATATATAAGATTGAGTCAACTCAATAATCTTCCATTTTTTCACTATACATCCACTTGAACAGGAAACAGGTTTAAGGTATATTCAAAACACAAAGATTAATGAAAGGCATAAATAGTAGAATGATGGATAAATTTCAAAATAAATATCGCATAAAATCTGCAAGGTTGCAGAATTATGATTATGCTCTCATTATCAATTACATTAAAAATAATCCCAAAAATGGATCGATGATAAATTTAACACGGATAATTTAACATGAACCGCGCAATTCCAGAAAATATAATAGACGACATCCGGGCACGATGCGATATTGTCGACCTCATCAGCAGCTTTCTGCCAATGAAAAAGGCCGGCAGCACCCGTTGGAAAGCATGTTGCCCGTTTCATGAAGAAAAAACCCCATCGTTTGTCGTTGATAACCAACGTCAACGTTATCATTGTTTCGGCTGTGGTAAAGGTGGCGACATCTTCAGTTTTATGATGGATCGCGAAGGGGTTGACTTTCCCAATGCAATCCACCTACTGGCTGGCCGTTGCGGGGTTATTATACCGGAAAAAACCTATTCATCCCCAGCCCAACGCCAAGTAGCCGAACAACGTACCGACCAACGGCAACGCCTCTATAAAATCAATGAAGATTTTGCGGCATGGTTTGCCGATAATCTGAAGAGAAACCCCGGTTCGCCAGTCGGCAACTATTTAGCCACCCGTAATCTGACTGGAGAAATTATCAATAATTTTGGTCTGGGGGCCACTCCTGATGGGTGGGACAATAGTCTTAAATTTGGCCTGCAGCGTGGCTATAGTGAAGCGGAAATGCTTGATGCCGGTATTCTGACCCGTAACGAACAAGGACGAGTCTACGACCGTTTCAGAAATCGGCTGATGTTTCCGATCTGGAATGAACAGGACAAAGTGGTAGCATTCAGTGCCAGAACAATTGAAAAAGAGTCCCAGGGCGCGAAATATGTCAACAGCCCGGAAACTCCGGTGTTCCGCAAAAGCAGTATTCTCTATGGCCTCGCCAAAGCCCGCCGAGGTATGAATGAACGAAAATCAGCCATCATGTGTGAAGGCCAGCTCGATGTTATTGCCATGCACCGTGCGGGGTTCACCAATACAGTTGCGCCGCAGGGAACAGCTTTTACCGACGAACAGGCCAGAATACTGAAACGCTACACCGACTGTCTCTATATTGCATTTGACTCCGATAGTGCTGGGCGCAAAGCGACATTACGGGCGCTGGAACTTACTTTACCGCTTGGCTTTGAACTGCGGATTATCCAATTCCCACCCGATACAGATCCAGACACAGTTTATGCCTCATCCGGCGAAAGCGGCATAAAACAACTGGTCGACGGATCAGTAGATTTTTTCGAGTTTATATTAGGTGAAATAGGTACAATGCATGACAAAACATCCCCGGTAGGGAAAAGTCGAATAATTGCCGACATCATCCAATACCTGCACAAAATGACTGATCATGTCTCCCGTGAGTTATACCTCAATCGTCTGGCAGAAACGCTTAATGTTCGTTTTGAAACCGTATTCAAAGAGATGAATAAATTCAAAAGTAAACCGCAATATGCTAAACAAAGTCACGATTTGCAACCGCAAGTAACGAGTGAAGCCACCGCCAATGAAGCAACCTCAACACCACAGATTGAAAAGGCTGAAGAAAAGTTACTGCGAATGACTCTGATAGATGAAACGGTCGCCAACCGTTTGGTAGCGGAATTACCTCATGAAAACATCAGCAACACCATTATCGGACAGTCACTGCATGAAGTCATCCGACTCTCAATGGATGGAGAATGGCAAAACTCAATAGCCAGTCTGACTGAATTTGAACGAACCCACAACAATCATAAGTTAAGCATGATTCTGCTAGATGCAACTACACAACTTGATGACAAGCAAAAAGAAAAATCAATCAGGGACTGCATTGCTGTAATTAATAAACATCATAAAGACAATAGCAAAGCCAAGTTGAAGCAACGTTTAAAAAATGCTGAAACAGCGGAAGAAAAATACAAGATCATGCAGGAACTCCAAAATATGATTAAAAATTCATCGTGCAAGACACTCTAAATATGGGCAAAATACCTTTGCCGTTTTTTAGAAGCTATCATAATTTCATTTACTGAATTTATGGCATGTAAAAATAAAATCACCCAAAAAGAAATCTTAAAAAAATAAGGTAAGTATAAAAACAAAAAATGTTAGCCAGCAAATGCAATAAAGAAATTTCCCCCTGCCCATCCCCAGTGCGCAGCACTGGATATTTAGTTTCGCAGCGAAGCGGAGAAGATAAATTAATTGTTTGATTTTTGTTAAATCTATGTTTCAATACTGGACATCCCCTGCAAACACATTATACTAGATAAAAGTTATATTAATTCAATAGAAATTTTGTTACTACTCAGGTACGATTCCGTTTGTAGTTCAGGCTTTGGGCGGTGTTTCTGCGAGCTTTAGCGAGCTGCTACGCACCTAAAGGTGCGAAAAAACACCCACTAAAGTGGCTACGAGCGGGCGTAATATTTTTTGTATAAAAGCGCAAAATAATTTGCGCACTCCAAAAAATGCTAAATGCCGAACAGGGGAATTTATTATGTGTAAAACAGAAACCAAAGTACCGTCGTATGTCGTTGAATCAACCGCAGCGGAAAAAATGACCACCGCTGAACTGTTCGCAGCTGTAAATGCCAACAGCGACGGGCTGACTAGCGCAACAGTCACCCAACGCCTGGCTGAATGCGGGCGCAATGCAATTGAAGTCAAAACTGAATCATCATTGAAGAAATTCCTTAAATACTTCTGGGGACCGATTCCATGGATGATCGAAATTGCCGCCCTGCTCTCCATTATCGCCGATGATATTGAAGATTTCTCAATTATCATGTTCATGCTGATATTTAATGCCCTGATCGGGTTCTGGGAAGAACACAAAGCCAGTAACGCCCTTGATGCGCTGAAAAAAGGGCTGGCACTTAAAGCCCGGGTACTGCGTGATGCAACCTGGCAGGAGATAGATGCAACAGAACTCGTCCCGGGAGATGTCATTAGAATCAGACTTGGTGATGTGGTGCCAGCCGACTGCAAACTGATTGATGGCAAATATATCAGTATCGACCAGGCCGCTTTAACCGGTGAATCGCTGCCGGTAAATAAAAAAATAGATGACGTCGCCTATTCCGGTTCCATCGCCAAACAGGGCGAAATGATCGCCATCGTTACCGCCACCGGCGTCAACACATTTTTTGGGCGCACCGCAAAACTCGTATCACAGGCAGGTAATATTTCCCATTTCCAGCAAGCAGTAATGCGGGTCGGAAACTTTCTTATCGCGCTTTCGGTTATCCTTTGTGTCATCCTCAGCGTAGTTGTGCTCTATCGTGACCATATCGCGACCGGTGATATTGATATTAAAAAAATCGTTCAACTGACAAAACTTGTCCTGATTCTGGCCATTGCCTCGATTCCGGTCGCTATGCCAGCCGTGCTCTCCATCACTATGGCCCTCGGTGCTCTGGCAATGTCAAAGAAAAAAGCCATCGTCTCAAAACTCCAGGCGATCGAAGAGATGGCCGGCATCGACATCCTCTGTTCTGATAAAACCGGTACGCTGACCAAAAATGAATTATCACTTGACGAACCGGTCGTTTTTGCCGCTGCCGATGGTCAAGACTGCATTTTAGCCGCCGCCTTAGCCAGTAAAGAAGAGAATAATGACGCGATAGATTTGGCTATCATCGGTGGACTGAAAGAGCGTTCAACAATGGACAGCTGTACCCAACTGGAATTTACTCCATTCGATCCAGTCAGCAAACGCACCGAAGCTCAAGTAAAAATGTCAGATAGTAAAATCATTCGCTATACCAAAGGCGCACCACAAGTTATTATTGAAATGAGCAACATGGATGCAGAGCAGCAGGAAAAAGCCTCCGAAACAGTAAAAGAGTTTGCCTCACGCGGTTACCGTACTCTGGGCGTTGCAACTTCTACTGATGATGGCTCTACCTGGATTTTCTCCGGGATTATTCCAATGTTCGATCCGCCGCGTGACGATTCAGCCACGACGATTCAACAGGCCAAAGAGCATGGGCTGCAGGTGAAAATGGTAACTGGTGATGATATTGCCATCGCTGCGGAGACCTCCGGCAAACTCGGTATGGGAACCCATATTCAACCGGCAACCGATCTGTTCGCTAACAGTTCACCGGATCACCTCTCAGACAGAATCGCTGAATGTATCGAAAAAGCTGACGGTTTCGGCCGGGTTTTTCCTGAACATAAATATGGCATTGTCAAGGCGCTGCAACAACGCAATCATATTGTTGCCATGACCGGAGACGGGGTCAATGATGCCCCGGCTTTGAAACAGGCCGATGCCGGTATTGCGGTATCCGGTGCCACCGATGCGGCTCGCGCCGCAGCCTCAATTATTCTTACCGCCCCGGGGTTAAGCGTCATTATTAATGCCATTGAAATTGCCCGGCAGATTTTTGAACGCATGACCAGTTACACTGTCTATCGAATAGCTATGACCATTGATATTATGGTCTTTGTGGTTCTAGCAATGATTGTCTTCCCGAAAATCCCGGGTACCGCAATTGCCTTCCAACCGTTAACCGCGGTAATGATTATTATCCTAGCCCTGCTCGATGATATTCCGATTATGACCATTGCCTATGACAATACTATAATCGACCCCAAACCGGTACGCTGGAATATGGGCAAGGTTCTCGGTCTGTCAACCACTCTCGGACTGTTTGCCGTCCTGCAAACCTTCGGTATTCTCTTTATCGGGATGCACAATTTCGGACAATCTTTCATGGGAGCAACCATTGGGCTTGAACATATCCAGACGATGGTCTTTCTGCAACTGGTCGTCGGTGGTCACCTGATGCTGTTTATCACCAGAACTAAAAAACTGTTTTTCATGCCGCCATGGCCGAGTGCACCGCTCTTCTGGGCAATTGTCGGCACCCAGCTGTTTGCAGCCATAATGTGTGGTTTCGGCTGGCTGGTTCACCAGTTGCCATGGCAATTAGTCGGTGTGGTCTGGGTTTACAACCTGATCTGGATGGTTGTCCTTGATCTGGTAAAAATCGTTACCAATCGGCTGATGAATCATCATTCTATTCATCAACGGAATTTCTTAAGTAAATTACAACGTTCACTGCATCATCATGCAACTGACTGATAAAAGAAATACTTGGCAAATGTGCATATCGTCCTCTGAATGGGGGCTTAAACAGGTATATATTATGAGTAAAGAAAAAATTTTAATAATCGAAGATGAAGAAGATATTCAGGAACTGTTGGCTTACAATCTGAAAAAAGATGGTTATGACCAACTGAAAATAACCGGTTCCGGCGAAGCTGGCATCGAAGCGGTAAAACGCTTTATGCCGGATATTGTCCTGCTCGACCTGATGTTGCCCGGCATCGATGGTCTTACCGTCTGCCGTACCTTGAAAAGCAATGTTGATACAGCTGCAATTCCAATTATTATGCTGACTGCTAAAGGTGAAGAAACTGATATTATCGTCGGCCTTGAAATGGGCGCAGATGACTATGTGGTCAAACCGTTCAGCAACAAAGTATTGATTGCCAGAATAAAATCAGTATTGCGTCGCGCAAAAAATATGCAGAACGAGGCAGACAATGAAGTACTTAAACGCGGACCATTACTGATCAACCGCACCAAACGTGAAGCTATGCTGAACGGTACTCCATTCACTCTGACCTATTCAGAATTCGAAATTTTATTTCTATTGGCAAAACGGGCCGGCTGGGTATTCAGTCGCAACCAGATAGTCAATCAGGTCAAAGGAGATGACTATCCGGTTACCGAACGTTCCATAGATGTTCAGATTGTCGGACTGCGCAAGAAACTCGGCTCCGCCGGCGATGCCATAGAAACTGTTCGCGGCGTCGGCTATCGTTTCAAAGAAAACTTCAGTGATGCCGACCTGAAATCGCAGAGCAGCAAAGCCGCAACCAAATTCAACCACTAATCAACACTAATATTTTTAATTTTTCCAAGAAAAATTTAAAAATGACTTAATATTCTCTTAGCTTTATTTTTGTTGTAATTGTTTTATTGTAAAATTGTTGTAAATATGCATATTCAAAAACGTGTATAAAAAACAAGCAAATGACGGTTAGTAGTATAGAGGCAGAATGATTGGTGGCAGAATGTGGAATTAAAAAATAAGAAAAAGGAAAACAATGAATTTACAACATACTGAAAATGGTTTAAAATCACGCCCTAATCTTATGCGTACCGGGGCATTATATGTCCTGCCAGTGCTCTTGCTGAGCGTAGTATTAATCGCCCTCTGGACAGTCTGGGGGCGTTCAGAATCAATTGAAAGTATCTATATGGATCAGATCAGTAGCAGTCTAAAAATCCGTTCAGCACTGCTTATCCCGCGTTTCAAAAATTTCATCAAAACCTCTAGAACTCATCAAGATTTTTATGAGTTTGCCAAAACGGTTGCCGGACAGGCTGAAACCAGAATTACCTTAATTGATCAGCAGGGCAATGTGTTGTGTGACTCAGAAAACGAACAAATGCTTCCCAATCACAGTTCCAGACCTGAAGTCCAGATGGCACTTAAAACTGGTTTCGGCAGTTCGGTACGTTACAGTTCAACCCTGCAACAACGGATGCTTTATGCCGCTCTGCGTTTCACCGACAACAATCATCAAATCATGATTTTGCGAACTGCGCTATCAGTCAAATCAATCGATGCTGTATTGCTTAAATCACGCCAGGATATTATCTTTACCGGTGGAATAATTATTGTCATCATGATCTGTCTCGCCTACATTGCTGTTATTTATGTCATTATTCCAGTCGGCAAAATCAGTAACAGTGCCAAGAAGATTGCCGCGGGCGAACTTAAAGTTCGGCTACCGGTCAGTGGACGCGGAGCAATTCGTGATCTGGCACTGAATTTGAATGAAATGGCAGAACAGCTCCATGGGCGCCTGGATGCGATTACCCGGGAAAAAAGTCAACGGGACGCGATTCTATCCAGTATGACCGAAGGCGTTATTGCGGTTGATCTGAATGAAAAAATCACCAATATCAACAATGCCGCAAAAAAAATCTTCGCTATCACCAGCAGTCCAGATGAGATGTCCATTGCGGAACTGTTTAGAGATAACGGAATCAGTAAATTTGTCAAAAAAGTAATTAGCGAACGGATCACCCAGAAACAGGAGTTTGCCCTGCATGATATCAATGAAAAATTTCTTATGGTCAGGGCTACCGCGATTCTGGATGAAAGCAGCGTTATCAGCGGCATCCTGCTGGTGCTCTCTGATATTACCATGATCAAAAAACTGGAAAACTTCCGCCAGGATTTTGTCGCGGATGTTTCACATGAAATAAAAACCCCATTGACCATCATCCGCGGAGCGGTTGAAACTCTTGAAGACGGCGCACTTGATGACCCGGATTCCGCAAGGAAATTTATGGGAATTATTATTCGCCATGTTGACCGGCTGAACAACCTGATCGCTGATATTCTAAGTTTGTCATCATTGGATCACTATCAACAGAAAAAACAACAATTTGCACCATGCAATATTGCCGACACCATAAATACCGCCATCAATTTATGCCGGACCAAAGCAGAAAAAAATAGTGTTGAGATCTGTGCCGAGAACCTTACCGACACCAAACTGCCCGGAGATGAAGGGCTACTTGAACAAGCTATAATCAACCTGATTGACAATGCACTGAAATATAGTAAACCGGATAATAAAATTATAGTCAAAGCCGTCAAACAGGAAGATGAACTGATAATTTCGGTTCAGGACTTCGGCTGCGGCATTGCGGCTGAACACCTGCCGCGGCTTTTTGAACGTTTTTACCGGGTAGATAGAGCCCGCAGCCGCAAATTAGGCGGAACCGGACTCGGCTTGGCAATTGTCAAACATATCGTCCAACTGCATCACGGCACCGTGGAAGTAAACAGTGAACCAGACAGCGGCAGTACATTCATCATTCACCTGCCACAAGAATAAACAGGGTTGCTATTGCTTCTGCTATTATTTTAAAGCTTTATTAGTATACAACTGCCATTTCAACCAGCAATAGATTGTCGAACCAATCTGATTATAGCCGATTTTATTCGGATGAACACCATTATTATCCGGATAACCATCAACACTGTCGATATTCAATTCCGTCGGGATAATGTATATGTTATCCTGCTGGCGATTGCCAAAATACTTTAGCTGACGTTCTACTAAGATATGCTGAACCTGTTTCCACCCCCATCGGCTATAACGTCCTTTGTAGTTAGCAAAAAAAGCTTTTTCGCGAATATTCGGCGGTGTGGTAAGGCAGACGCCGATTATTGCTTGCGGCGCGGCTTCCCGCAGGGCATTAAGCAGTATTTCTGCATTGGTAAAGACTCTGTCGATACCAGCATTAACTGCCGCAGGATCTTTTAATTTTCTTGCAAGCCCGAAACAGTCATTAATGCCAAGTAAAAGAGTTATGACGTCAGGTTTGATGCCGTTGCATTTTTCCTTGAAATAACGCTCAACATCCAGCTTAGGTTTGCCATTTGGGCCGGCAAAAATAAATGGGCTTGAACCTTTTTTAGTATAATGAACGGAGTTTTTTACGAATTTTGAGCTGAATGCCTTCCAGGTCCAACCGCCGTAACCTTCATGCGCCACGCCCCTGCCCTTTTTCTGAGTTCCCAGCATACTCCATTCCGGATTACCCGGTTTGGATAAAAGACGGGCAACTTCTCTGACATAATGGGTTGCCGCAGTCAAACTGTCGCCAATAACCAACAGCTTTAGTTTTTTACCTTCACCGGCATTTGCCGGCGCAATATTCAAACTAATCGTGCCTTGAGCAATAGCCTTGCTTTGACCTTTTTCAGTAATCTTAATATCAAGTTGATGTTTTCCCAATTGGCCTTTATCGGGAATAATCATCCATCGGTTACTGGTGATTTTTCCAATTGCAGGTTTTACCGCAAGCTTATACTTGTCTGGAGTCTGAGTGACGATGATATTATCAAGGTAGATTGCGCTTTCAACACCCGGCACACCATAAAAAGTCTTTGGCAGCGTAAAGTTAAGTGGAACATTTGCACTGCTGACAGTAACCGCTGGTGGAGTGTATTTTTTTACCGGCTTAGTTATTTTTTTTTTTACAGTAATCCCAGCTGACATAGCTAATTTTTCCGCCTGTAATTTAGTAATAGAAATTGAAGAGTTCTTTTCAACACCAAATACAATCCGCACTGAACCAAGTTTTTTATCTTTGAAATTTATTAATTCAAAAACAAACTGCTCCTCTTTCCATTCTGGTTCAACAGCAATTTTATGATAGAGGTTTGTGCCGATCCAGGCTCCATTCTTCGCATAAAGATAGATGCCCAGCATCGCTTTGCCATTACCCTTAATCTTTGCGGAAACTTTAACCTTTTCACCGGCAATTGCCGACACTCTGACTTTTGAATATATATGGATCCGTTTCGTTGTCGAAGTAAGCTTAACCACATTAGCTGAATCTTCCTGGACAACCTTAATATCACCTGGCAGGTTTTTATTAATGATCCACTGTGCAGGCACTCCTTTTTCCGCCTTACTGAATTCTCCATTAATCTTCAGCATATCGCCTGAATAGATCAGACAACCGACGAACAACAAGCTAATAGTTAATAACATTTTTTGCATAAACATGTGACATTCTCCATTTTTTATTTAGGATTATCAGTAATCACCGCAAGCCAGTGATTTTCTTCTACAATAACGTTAAATTACCTATTTACCACCTGAAAAGCAAAACGGTTTCACAAAAACTCCCCCGGGAACGCCAAGCCCCAACTTGGCATAAAGAAGACTGTATTATTTCCTATTCAAATTTCAAAATGGTTTTTTATTCCGAAACAATTTTGTTGATAATTTTTTTTGCTTTAATAAACAATATTACTGGCACACCGATAATCAGCATTACTGGTGCTAGAAAAAGAATCAGGAAAAAGTAAATCAGCCGAACTAGCCATAAAGTTTCACGCCCTTTCAACTTATGCCATAGTGTACCAAAAATTGAATAATTATACTGAATATTTACAAATGGAATATATCGAGTATATTCACCAGTGATATTTCCACAATGATCACAATAATGCTGCTGAGCATTATTGACTGGTTTAGTACAATTCAGGCAGACTGGTGCAGAACATGCTTCCATATCTTTTTTATTGACCTCTTTATCCCATGGATCAGGCGGAACTGGACGATTCATCAACCATCTAACAAAATATGCAACTCCACCCAGTCCCACAATAACAAAAATGCCTCCAATTAACTCTTTTAACATTTTATCCCTTCATATAGTTAGAACTTGCTCGGCAATGGTCTACTATACTAATTATTGGCTCTAATTGCCATTGCAATACATTCAAGTGCATTGCCGAACATGCCTGATGGTAAATCATTATTAATTAATGTATCGTTGCCATTGGCCAATTTTATACTGCCTTTACTGACAATAAGATCAGCTTTGACATTATGCATTGTACTGATAGAACAGTAATCGTCCGCGTCAGCCTGATTACTTAAAATCATCCCAACAGCACATTCGGTAAATTTATCTCTGTTCAGCTCTTTATCCAGATTAGCTTCCAGCAGTTTGCTCAATAACCCGTTTTCATCTGCGCCGACTAATAGAATTTGTTGACAACTGCCCTGTTGCAAAGCAGTTTCAGCCATCACCAAGGCATTAAACCACGGATTATCAAAACCGGTGATCGTCAGCGACATCCCGTTAATGCCGCATAAAATTGAGATATAAGAGGCAGCCGCATTATGAACGGAATGAGAAAATTTGGTCGGCGAGACTTCAGCTTCGGGATAATCCAACAGCTCATCGAGAAAAGCAAAAGTTGTCCGATGGGGACCAATGGCAGAAACCACCATAATACCGCTGTTTTTCATTATTTCAGGAGAAGCACCCGCATCAGTGACTGCCTCTTTGGCGGCAACCGCGCAGATTCGGGAAAAACGATCAGCACGCCGCATCATTCGCGGCAGTTTATAGCTCTTGATTAACTCATCAGGTATGAGATTAGGTATAACTCCGTCCGCTATTTGAAGTGGTGCTAAACCAATCCCGGCACCAGAAATCAGACCAATGCCTTTAATAAACATACTCACCTCACCTTTTGAATTATAATTGCACTGTTACAGCCTCCGAAAGCCAGTGAAGTTGACATGGCATAGGAAAAATCTCCAGCGAATTGCCGGGTAATCGGCGCGAAAGGTATATCGTCCGGCAAAACCTTAAACCCACTGCTAATAGCAACCCTGCCCTGTTGTAGCATAATTGCGGTAAAAATAAACTCCAATGCCCCGGCCGCACCTAGAGTATGCCCGGTAAAACGTTTGGTCGATAGATATTTGACCTGTTCACCGAATATTCGTCCCAGCGTATTGGCTTCGCACCGATCATTACTGTCAGTACCGGTACCATGGGCATTGATAAAAGCGATATCCTGTTCAGTTATCTCAGCTGAAGCAAGAGCCTGATGAATCGCCTGTTCAAGCCCAATCCCATCAGGATGCGGCGCAGTAATATGATAAGCATCGGTTGCCGCGCCATAACCGGCAACCATCAGTTCCGGATTAATGTTACGAGATTCAGCATGTGCCAGCGATTCAAGCACAACCACGCCAGCGCCTTCGCCCAAATTAAGACCTTTGCGATTCGCGTCAAAAGGAGTGCATGGTTGATCACCGCAAACCCCAAGGGCATTAAATCCGGCCAACGGAACGCGGTTCAATTCATCCGCACCACCGGCAATAACAATATCACAAATACCGTTAGCAATCAAAGCACTGCCCCAACCGATGGCATCGGTACCGGACGAACAGGCATTAGCAATCGTAAACACCGGTCCTGAAAGCTTAAGTTTACGTTGAATAACTTCAGCAGGATTGCCCTGATAAAAAGTTTCAACCGGACGGTTATCTGGATTGTTACCGGAGCGTAACTGACTATAATATTCAATATCATTCAGCTGACATGCGACAGAGGTACCAATACAAACCCCTACCCGGGCGTTTTTTAATTCACTGCCAGATAAGCCGGAGCTGTTTAAAGCCTCGGCAAGGGCAATATCCAACAACTCCTGGGTTCGAGAAGTTTTGCCGCTACTCTGTAGATCAACTTCAAAAACCGGCAATGTTAATGACGTTGTCAACCGAGTAGTGGCCTGTGGAGTAACAGGTTCAGCAAAAAGTCTGGTTGTCGTCTCCTGACATCCCAAACCGGCGGCAGAAACCGCCCCCATTCCTGTAATTATTGTCGACATAAATTTACTTACGATTCTCGATCACATATTGGGCTAAAGTTTTTACCGAAGTAAAGACCTCTTTTTTATTATCCATATCAGTAGGTGAGATACCGAATTGGCGTTGTAACATCACCACAATTTCAACTGCGTCAAGTGAATCAAGCCCCAAACCTTCGCCGAACAGCGCATCATCATCGCCCAATTCTTCAGGTGTAACATCATCCAACGACAACCATTCAATCAAATCAACCTTCAGCTGTTGACACAACGCGTCCAGTTCACTATGTTTATCTTCACTCATAATATATTCCTTATATAATCTATTTTCTCTGTGTAAAAGCTGTTCCACAAAGCTACACAAAGTAAAAAGTTATTGGTTTAAAAAATTATTCTGCAAAAAATAATCTATCACGGCTACGGGGAAAATCAATTGTTATCAGCATCGTTTTTATGCCATGGGTCATGAAACATATAACATTGAAATGGGTATTGCTGCGCTTTAGCTGCCAAGGCATCGACATATTGCTGAACAAAACGTTTGAAGCGGTTCTTCTTATCCGCTGCTGATTTTTGCGGCATAATCAGCTCCCCGAATGAGATCAACAGATGATTATGTTTTTCCGGTGACCTGGCAACAAACACCGGCACCACCGGACATTTCATCTGCGCCGCCATAAAAAATGCAGTGAATGGAAACTGGGCGGTTGCGTCAAGAAAATCGACATCGACATGACGGTCGGTAACTGCCCGATCCCCCATAATGCAAACCACCTCATTACGCTGCAATGCCTCAATCACCCCGAACATCCCGCCAAACTCATCATCGATCGGAATCACATGCAGTTTCTCCGCGTCCGGATTATGTTTTAATGCCTCACGCACATGTTTGTTATGTTCCGGCCGCATCAGGAAATTTATCGGGCGCTCCAGATCATCCATCATATTCTTCATCGCCATTTGCCAATTACCAAAATGTGAAGTGATTATCACCATGCCTGAAGTTGAATTTCGCAGGTAATCCAATATCGCTTTGCGCTGGGAAAATTCTTTAGTAAAACTATAACCGGCCACATTCGCCGCGCAGATCAACATCGACTGCCCGTTACTGACAAACATCCGATAGGCATGCCATTGACATTTAAACCGTCCGGCATGCGGGAAGCGGTGTTCAACATAAGGCATAATAGACTTAACGGCCTGACGATCAAATAACAGATAATAGAGGCAGATAAACCAGACAAATTCACAGGCGCGGTTAATCCCGAACCAACGCAGAACCCATCTAAAAAAAGCAATTCCAAAAGCATTACCCCGCTTTTCACTAAGTGCACTGTTTTCCATAAACTAAACTTTTCCATTTTCTTTTGAGTAATAAGCTAATTTACAGTTCAAAACATCCTCTGCAATCTAAGATCTAAAAAAAAGATAAAACATTGTGGACAGCTATAACGCAGAGCAGCAAAGCCGCAACCAAATTCAACCACTAATCAACACTAATATTTTAATTTTTTTCAAGAAAAATTTAAAAATGGCTTAATATTCTCTTAGCTTTATTTTTGTTGTAATTGTTTTATTGTAAAATTGTTGTGAATATGCGTATTCAAAAACGTGCATAAAAAACAAGCAAATGACGGTTAGTAGTACAGAGTGACTCAGAGAACCACAGAGTTACACAGAAAAAGAACTTTGGCAGAATCATTCTGCAAACACTCTTTTAAAAATCATTTTGTCAAAATATTTTCAGGTTTTCGGCGTTGAAGGAATTTGGTTATGACAAAGACAATCGTACCGGTAATAACTGCGAATACCGGTGCAACCACTATTGAGCCGATTAACCATTCAAGCAGTCGTTCCGGCAACTGCACCACTAAGGTATTCCAGTCCGCCACCAATAACCATTTACCATGCAATAGCCAATAACCAATCTCAACACATAGTATCGGGGTAAAGGGCGGCATGAAAAAATGCTGGATATTAAAGGTCATCAATTTATTCAAATGCAGTTTGGTCGCGACATAGATAATTACTACTGAATGTAACCCGGGCATCGGAATAACTGCAATAAAGGTCCCGACTGCCGCCGCGGCCGCTAAACCGTGCGGAGTAACGTTTTCTTTTAACAGATATTTGAAAAACTTAAGCGGATGTAGCAGTTCGAGAATATTGTCTCTTTTCTGTTTGACCAATTTACGATGTGGGATCGGCAATAACCGCAGCCCGGTCAGATGAGTATGAATTAACGAAATCCGCCAATTATCGCGCCACGGATGAAAGTGCGAAATACGTTTATCCGGTTCAGGATACCATGTTCTGACCGTAATACATTTCAGTTCAAGACCCGCCCATGCGGCGCGCACCAGTGCTTCAGTCTCGAAATTATAACGACGACAGATAAATTTCAATTTAGCAAAATATTTAACCGGATAAGCGCGAAAGCCACTTTGACAGTCATCAACCGTCAAACCGGTTTCGACTTTCATCCAAAAATTTGCTATCGCCCTGCCCTTGCGACTGCCGGCCTGAATATTATCCGTATTAAAATCACGGCAACCAATAATCATACTATAGTCATTTTCAGCCAGCAGCGGAAAAAATAGCGGCAGATCTTCCGGGTAATGCTGTCCGTCACCATCAATAGTAATCATATAATCCACATCCCGCGTTTTCAGAAAATCGATAGCGCTAAGAATTGCCGCCCCTTTGCCGAGATTACGCGGATGCCGGATAACCATAACATCACTATCGGCATAAACAGCCTCAAGATCAATATCATCACTCCCGTCATCAATCACCAGGACATGATCAAGCACCTGGCGACAACGGTTGACAACATCAACAATAGTTGTTCCATTATTATAAACCGGCACCACCACCCAGACGCGGTCATTAATTGTTGTCTCAATCTTAGTCATAACCTTCTTTATACACAAGTGCATTCTTTTAGCTAGTTTACTGCGCCTGTTTAAGCTCAACTGCGCAGCTCTTTAATAGCTTTTAGATCGCAAAAAGGTATTATTTATGAGTTTATACTCATGCGAAATGTTGCTTATTATGCGTTTTTGTCGGAGTTCACAGATAGCGTGCAGGCAATATGCTCAAAACACACGCTGAAGCTGTGAACTCCGACAGGCTTTATATATTTCACACTAGTCATTATGAGTTAATTTTCTACTGTATAAATAAAAACCTATCAATCCCAAAGGGATATTTTAATCGTAGCCATGGGTAAAACCCGTGGTCATCATCCCCCACCAGATTTCCAGCTCCGCAGGTGCGAATAAACAACAAAATTTTTATTTAATCCAATAGCAGTCAAACAACAGCTAATCTACAGTGAAGAATCATCTCCTGCAATCTCACAGCTGAAAAAAGATACAAAGTTGCATGACAATTATTCCACAAAGTAACACCCTACAACGATGTAACCGTTGCACTGCTTATTATTAAATCCTGTATAATCCTGTCTAAAATATGTTCAGATCAAAATCGGCTGTGGTGAAGCTGTATTCATCACCACAGAATTGACAACATATTCTGGGGGCATCATTGGTCTTGAACATCTCGATTAGTTCAGCTTTGTCTAATAACTTTACTGCGTTTAACATTTTATCATGACTGCATTTGCAACGGTACTCAGGTGCGGTTGATTCCGTTAGCGTATAATCAGCGGTGGACAAATCAGCGTCAATGAGGTGAAGTAACGCTGTCAATCTCTCCTCTTTTGCCAACGCTGAATCAAGTAAGGTATCCAAGAACTGCGGCTCCAGCATGCGTTGTCGTTTGAGATCAAACTCTGCCAAATCACAATCCGGCATGGCCTGTAACATAAATCCGGCTGAAGTTTTTACCGGATTGGCCGGATCAATATTAAATTTAATATCCCCGACAATCTGGGTTTCGATCTGATCACTGGTCGAAAAGAAAAAACCGACATCTTCGGTGACATCCAATAATCCTGCTTCAGAAGCGCCAGAATTAAGAATTTTACCTTCGAGCGACTTTACCACACTGATTGAACCGGAATCGCCAAACAACGCATTGCGATCATCGGTAATATTCGCCAGGTGAGGCTCTTTGATATAACCACGCAGCTCATTACGACCATTTAAATTGACAATGATGGTGCCTAGTGCACCAGCATAATCCCAGCGCAACGTGTACTCTTCATCACCTTCCAGTAACGGAGAAACTAAAGCCCCAGTGGTTAAACTTTGGGATAAAAAGATTGATGAGATCGGATCAAGATCATGCCTTTTTATCGCTTCAGCAACCAGTGATGTAGTATTAACAAAAGTGTAGCGCGCATTAAGTGGTTTAATGACGCCACGTATTAAAAAATTTCTGTTATTCATATACATACCTGTTTTTTATAAAAGCAAACCACTGTGCGCCAAAAAGCGCACAGTGGTTAAACATTTTTTTACTTTACTACTTTACATTAATGACCTAAATTTTTTGAAGCCTATTTTATGGATCATCTGTAACTGCTCGTTTTTTGCATGAGGTGGGAAAATACAACATTTAGCTCCGGCAAACCCGGCGGTTAGGGTCGTTTCCAACCACGCTTTAGTCAATCCCGGTTCGATATAATATACCGCGTCCAGCAGTGACTGCCCCTGCTGGATAATTCCACGTTTAACTGCAATTTTTTCCAACGGAGTACCGGGGATAATTCTAATCCCGGGAAATACGGTTGAAGTTACCCAATCCATACTGAGAATATTGGCGATGCCCTCATGAACAGTCGCTTCAGTCTCGCTAGGTCCGCCGAACATAAAACTGTTACTGACACTCACCTTATGTTCACGCAGCAATGCACAAACATTATATATATCATCAAAGGAAAACTGTTTTCCCAGTGCTTTCAAGGTCGTATCAGTTGCACCGTCGCCACCGACATCGGCCCAGCAGAAACCGGTTTCAACCATTAATTCCACATCATCACCGGTTAGTTTGTATGGCGAAATAAAACCGACCCACGGGATTTTTATCTTTCTGCTTCGCATCAGCTGCAATAGTTCAAGATAATTACCGTCTGGATCATTGAACACCGAATCGACAAAATATATCAACTCAACCCCGCATTCATTTTGCAGGTAACTGATATCATCAATCACTTGCTCATAATCACGCGGTCTGAAACAAGGTCCTTCGAGTTGTGGATATGAACAGTAGACACAGTTAAACGAACAGCCCCGTTTGGTCTGCACCGGAATCATGTGAGTTTCATTGTTATAAAACTTAACCAATGCAGGGTCATAAAATGCTCCGCCCGGGATGTGTATTCTGCCTCGGCTGATAGACTGTTTGACCGCTTGACCGGCGGTAATCTTTTCAATCAATGCCAATACCGCCTGTTCTCCCTCGCCGGCGATACCGTAATTAGCACCGGTAGCTGCCAGGATAGCTTCAGGGATCAGCGAAAACCCAGGACCGCCGAGAAAAACCTCTGCTGAGGTTAAGGTCGATAACTGTTTAATTACCCTAGTCACATTATCGATAAAATGATCATTCTCCCGCATACTGTTAACACTGTCAACATTGCGAATACTGATCCCGATAAGTTCAGGGCTAAATTCATTAACCACCTTATCAAGTGCATTAGCTTCAGGCGTAACTAACAGATCAAACTGTTTGATGCTATGTCCCGCCTTCAGTAAAACACGCGTCACGACACTCATTCCGAGTGGATAGACCACATAAGGATCATTACAGGTATTAGTTGATATCAATAATATATTCATAATTCCAAGTTTTGAGTTAAAAAAAAGCTATTACACAGAGATTCACAAAGTAAAAAAAAGGATGTAGCACATAGTTTTAACTTTGTAAAACGTTGTGTTACTGCTTTATCTATTTTTCTCTGTGTACCTCCGTGGTTCTCTGCGTAACTCTGTGGAACTGCTTTTTTTAAAGACAGCTTCGAATAGTTCAATGCTATTGCCTTGCCATTCACTATAGTTAATGGATGATGCTCCAGGCACAAAAACAAGAGTCACTATATCATCTGGCATATCCAGCACCACTAACACCTTGTCCGCCTCACCGTTTTCGAGCAATAGTTCAGCCTCCTGTAACAGGGTTGCCGAGGTATCAGCAATGGCAGTTATAAAATATAATGGTCCTTGGAGTTTGAATGCCATGCTTATTTCTGCTACCGGTGTGGTCGGTAACGTATTGACAAATAGATTACCACGCCCCATTACTCGACCATATTTAACATAATCCTCAAAGTATCGGCTATTTTCAGCTTCACAGCATTCCTGATTACCTGTTATGACCGCAATATTGCCACAGTCATCAGATGGTGCGATCTCCGCATCGAACAGTGCCAAAGCAGCCCCCAAGACACTCTGTTTACTTTTGACCGACATTCGTTTAAATTCACTAAGTTCACCGGAAAACATTCCAAGCGCCAGCAGCTCGGCATAAAAAGCTTTCAATGAACCGACCGCTGCATTAAACTGCTTGAACGCACTCAAGGCCGTTGAAATATTAAATCGGCTTGCACCTGTGCAAATCATAACTAATCCTCTATTCTTATTCAAAATTTTATTCGTGCATTAGTGGCAACGTTTTTATTTTTTTCTCATTCATTTTTTATATCTGTTAGTGCTGCTCATCATAACAATAGTCAACTCTGTTATCTGTTTTTTTATGTTAATCATGATCACTCGTTTTAATAATCAGCGCGGCATTAATGCCACCGAAACCGGCGTTAATTGAAAGTAGATTAGGGACTTCGAGCTTACCTGTTTCTGTTGACAACCAGTTATCGGCTCCAGCCATCGGAGTAACTAAATTGCCCTGCGGTGGCATTAGATCATTATCCAATACTTTCAAGGCCATAATGGCTTGAATAAGCCCGGCAGCACCTAGAGTATGGCCGGTGCCGAATTTGGTCGAAAACATGGGTTTCGCCACCGTAAAAGCATTTTTAAGTGCCTGAAGTTCCATTGCGTCATTATAAACTGTTCCAGTACCATGTGCCATAATGCCACCAATATCATCATCAGAAATGCCAGCCTTGGTGAATGCCCGATTAATCGCAGCGGTTAATGAACAGCCATGTTCATCCGGCGCGGTCATGTGTTTAGCATCACACGACATTCCCCAGCCACTGAGCATGGCTAAAATTGGCAGTTCGTATTGAATAGCCAAATCGACGTCCATTAACACCATGCCACCGGCGGCTTCGCCTAGAGTCAGACCTGAACGTTTAGCATCAAACGGCCTGGCAACTTCAGAGCTCATTGCTCCCAGAGCGGAAAACCCGGAAAAGACAAATTCACTGACACAATCAGCAGCCACGACTAATGCACAGGGTATTTTCCCAGCTTCAATCATTGCCGCTGCCCGGATCAGGGCAATTGCCGCCGAAGCGCAGGCGGCATTAACCAGACGTCCTTCAGTGAGATGCCAACGTTGCAGACATTTATCCAGTAAACTGAGTTGTGACGCGTTTTTTCCAGCTTTATTGCCAGCTAGCAGTGCATTTTCAAGCAGATCTATTTCTCCGACCGTTGTGGCTAAAAAGAGCCAACTAGCTTTGCTGAGTTCAGGAATAATATTTATTTCAAGCCGGTCAAACATCTGTTCAATCAGCGATTTTTCATTATTAGATTTAATACCCGGTACAATCGCCGCTAGGTTGGAGATAAAATGTTCGGTAGAAAAACGTTCGACCTTACTGGCTACACTGCGCCCTTCAAGCATCCCCTGCCAACAGCATTCGATACCTTTTCCATAAGCGGTAATTAAATCAGCCGCGACAATTGCAACAGGTCGCTTACCCATTAAACTCTCCGTTTTCCCAACGTTTTTTCATCTCTTGTACCAAGTCAGGCGTTAACCAGAATGGTTCACGATTGGTCAGGTCATAAAACATCTGAATAGTATAACCGGTCGCCACACATTCATTCAATTCATTAACAATGCGATATTCAGTATTAAGCCGAGCTGCCTCGCTCCAGATCAAAGCGGCCGTTACCGTAAACTTTTGATCCAATAACAGGGGTTGATGATAGTCGACATGAATCTGAGCGATAGGAGCACCGACACCGGCATCACGATAGGCTGCGTAGGTCAAACCAATCATCTGACCTAATTCATTTGCGGCTTCCTCAAAAAAGGTCATATAACGGCCATGCCAGGCAATTGCCAACGCATCGACTTCACTAAACTGCAAGCGTCGCGTAATAGCGACTTCAATCGCTGCCGGCGCATCAGTTTCGCACTCAAAATATTTTTTCTTTCGTCTTCTCAAATTTTTAACTCTCCTGTTAAAAGTATATTCGGCTGGCTAGGGCTCACTCAAAAATGCAAGACTAAAGCCTTTGAACTCCAAAAGTCAAACGTACAATCCGGTGTTGGAGGGCGAAAGTCCCTTGAGCTTTGTGAGCCTAAGCGAACTCTTTTAACGGACATTAATCGTCCTTAGCTCGACAGAGTCTCGCCCTCCAGCGTTAAAATACAAATATTCAATCTTCTATTGCCAGTTCAAGTTTAATCTTCGCCACTTTGTTTGCTGCGCAACTGACCACTGCATCAACAATTAAAGTATCGGCACAATTATTAATTTCAACTTTAAGTTCAATCTCTTCCCCAGGTTTTACCACGTGCAAGAATTTAACCGACTTAACCTGCATCAGGGTAAGTTTCTGCCCCAAACCCCGTTCGACCACCGCCCGCACCAGTTCCAACTGGCAAATTCCAGGCATGATAGGCTGGTTTTCAAAATGGCCTTTAAACCCGGTAAATTCCGGTAAAAATAGTGCTTTGGCAGTCAAACTACCATCATCCAATACTTCAAATTCAGTAATTGCATCAGCAATTTCACGATAAATTTTCATAATAATTCCCCATGCCAATCAAGTGGCAGAACATAACCGGCTTTGCCGGATTTTTTTTCAGACAGGATTGACAAGATTTTTATTTTATCCTATAAAAAGTACAAGTTTCTATTAGGGTTAATAATAATCCAGCAATCTGACTATTCAACTTCAAAAGTAATCATTTTTTACTGCGCAGCAGTGTATAATTTGCAGGCCAAAATAAGCTTTAGAACTCCCCTGCATTACTCCCTGCAAATTTTTTGAGTCTAATTACCAGCCGGTAATCATGCTTAAGGTTATCATAGACGATGGCATAGGGAAGTTCCAGTTTATCCGAACTTTTATATTTGAAATAACGCACCCGCCAGCTAACTGAACCATCTTCCACTGCCTGTTTTTCCAGTAACCGCACCGGACTGCCGCCAAATTTATACTGCATAGTTGCCTTACCCGGATTCGCGGCACATAAATGGATAAGATCTGCAGTACGCTGTTCAACATAATGCCGGGGCACATTATCAAAATATATCCGGGCAATATCACGAATCATACCGGTAGCAAATGCATCAGGATCTTCAAGATTCAATTTCATTGCGGCAAATAGCATTTTTGCCTGATATTCATTGCCGGTAGCCTCAAATATTTTCACCCCCATCAAGTTCATGCCAACAACCGAGATTTGTCCTGTTTCGCGGTTGACCGCAGCTACACATAATGTCGACATTTTACGGTTACGCCAATGAAAAACAATCCCTGAAGTTGCAGAAAAATTAACCGGTTGCTGTTTCGACCAAGCGGTTAATATTTCAGCCGTTGAACTATTTGGAAGCGGAGCCAGCGATTCACGTTTAAATGGTTCAACCGTAGCACAGCCTGTTAAACAGCAAACGGCAAAAACAGCCATGCCCAGCGCAAATACAGGCATGGGGTCAAACCTACACTTTATTACTTTCATTGGTCAAGTTTCCTTTTTATTTTTTTTTGTGGATCTTATGGACAAAGTGGACTTTGTGAACTAAGCTAATTTAAAAACTGTTTAAAAAACTGTTCGCCGCTCGGAGATCGGCTCCCACATTAGCTATCCCAAGCCCCAAGTTTCCCTTTCCCTATTAACGTCCACAATGCCGGGACTACTGTAATCGCAGTAATACAGGCGATGGTGATACCGACACAGAGCACAATACCAACACTGCGTAACATCGGATGCGACGCAAAAACTACTGCTCCGGCACCGATTAAAGTGGTTAACGATGATAATGAAATCGCTGCCAGGACATGCGTGGCATGTTTATGCTGCAGGCTGTTAACCATAAAAATGCCGTAATCGACCGCCAGCCCAACAATCACAATTGCGCCGATACATACGGCTGCATTTACTGGAATATTGAATATAACAAAGAAAGCACCGGCACCGATAATGCCGGAAGCAACAGGTAACAGCGCCAAAAAAGTCGGTAACGGACGTCTGAATACTAAAAATGTAATAAAACAAACCGCCAGCAAGGCAATTATAGCTAACCTGACCACGCGACCGGTAACGGTCTCAAAAAGCATCTGACGGAATGCATTACGTGAAATAATAAAGCAACCGGGCTTTTTACTGTATAACTGCCTTACCTGTTTAACTAATGCACTCTGATCGGGAAAAAAAATAAAACTCACCGCTTGCTGCCCTGCCCTGCCAGTCGTGCGTTTAATCACTGATTCAAACATTTCCGGTAAATTTTGTTGCCCCGGCTCTTTGATACCAACCTTAATGCCTTTAAAAAACGGATTAAACATTTCTGGTAGAAAACCTTTAATTTCGGCGTCTGAACGCAATTGTTTCTCAACTTGTGCCAGCTTACCACTATTCAGAAATTGCTGCCACTGTTGTAGATTATCCTGACGCGTCGTTGTGGAGGGAAAAATATCTGTTGCACAAAAATAATCACCAGCAGTTTCAGCCCGCAATTCAGCAACAATTGCTGCCGTTAATTGACGCGTTTGTGCCTCATCTTTAGCAGTAATTGCTAAAATAGCCGGACGTTCATTAAGTCCCCAGGCCGCTTGAAAACGTTTTTCAGCAATACCGATCGCGGAATCACTGCCATCAAGCTGTTCCAGATTGTTATTAAACTGAATCTGCATAAAAAGATAGATGGCACCGGCAAAAAACAGCACCCAGCTCAGCGCAAATCGCCATGGATGCAATTTAACATATTGGCTCACCCGTTCGAGCAGGTATTCAGTTGTTACCGGAAATGGTTTTTTAGGCAACAGTGCCGGCAGAACTATAACCGCCAACAGAAGACAGATAAGAATAGAACCACTGGCAAAAACTCCAAGTTGACGATAACCGGGAGTGCCGGAAAAGATAAAGACGACAAAAACCCCGCAAGTGGTCAAACCACCGGCGATTAAGGGTTTAACTACCGACGCGGCACCACGAATGCGCCGCCCTGAAGCCATTGATGCATAGAGATGAATACCGTAATCAACCGCGATACCAATGATAACTCCGCCAAGCCCGATAACGAATAACGACAGTGGACGAAATATAAGCGTCATCGTTCCCAGCATATACAGGGTCGCCATTACCGGCACCACCATTAACAGCAAACAGCGAAAGTCATATTTAAAAAATAGTGCAAACAGCAGCAGAAATCCGATAAAGGATAAAATGATCGTAAACCTGATGTCGCTTTTAATCACCTTTTCATTACTAAGTGCCCGCAGGTGAGCTGAGATAATATCAGCAGTAAGCCATTCAGGACAATCTTTAAGTGCAGAATTTATCGTCGCAATCAAGGCTCTGGCATTTTTACCGTCAGTCCCCTTGACCGTTGTATCCAGCACCAGCATCGCCTCTTTAAGGTCGCATGAAATAAAGTAGTTCTGCCCCGGTGCCATTTTATAGCCCCAGATATTTTGAAACAGCTGGAGTTTAAGCAGTAAGCCCTTTTTTAACATCACGGGATCACTTCTAAACAGCTCCACCTGTCCAGTACCCATCGGTGAAGTCAGGGTACGGTAAATTCGATTAACCAGTTTTCGGGAATTATGGGGTTCAAGCAGTTGTTCCAGCTGCTTCAATTCAACTGCACCGAACAGCTGTGGCATGACCGGCGTCAAAGCCATCAATTCAGTTAACGGTGAAGCCGCCGCAATTCGATAATCAACTCGGGTAATTAACGGTGAATCAAAACGTTGTGCAAGTTCATCAACATAATTGGTCAGTTCAGCAACCGAATGTTGATCATCATTCATACGCAACGAGATCACCACCTTGTTTGCCAGCCCAGATCTGGAGATAAACTGAAAAGTTTTTTCCGCCTCGGAATGCTCCGGCAGCATCATAGAAATATCATTATTAAATTTAGCGTAAACCAGCATTACGCCACAGATACCAGCGAGCATTAACAATGCAACCACCGTCAGCAACCGGTGTTTATTAACAATTAACAATAATTTTAGATATAATTTAAACATATTTTTCTGATATTTTCAGAGAATCATGTTCCCAGATACTGGGGTTATTTAAAATATAATTCTCAACACGTTGCAAATCCGCTTTATTGCGAATCAGATGATCATAAAATCGTGTTTGCCATTGCGATGTGCCCGAGGTATTATTTATCTCATTTATTCGTCGAGATGAAAATGTTTTTAATGCACGTACAAATTCAAATATTCCATGTCTTTTGGATATTGGGCGGGAAAACGATTGTGGCGATCGAGATTGTTGTGGTGATTGGGTAGAGACGGGTTTCAAACCCGTCTCTACGTTATTCCCAACATCGATATTATCTCCATTATAAAACCGCCTATTATCAATAATCATAATTCCATGAATATGATTGGGCATAACAACAAATGCACCCAATATTAAATTTAAATAATGATGTGGTAAATCAAACCAACATTTTTTTACAATATTACCATTATTATTAAAATACATTTCGCCATTTATAATTTCACCAAAAATAGATTTACGGTCTTTCGAGCAAATGGTAATAAAAAACCATCCGTCGTCCGAATAATCCCAATTTTTCAAACGGGTAGTTTCAACACGATATCTGTTTTTATAAAGGCTCATCCTTGTTTTTAGATACCTTTTATTTTCCAGACATTGTCAGGGAGGGGTTTATTGATAATGGTTTTAGCGAAAAGCATAGTCATGGTATCGCCACCTTCCTCATAGATAACTATCTTTTTGATATAAGATAGGTCTTTTTTTAATGTGACAATGATTTTTTTGATAAAGCGCGCCGGTGGAGTAGAGGCTTTAGGGATAAATTCGATCTGCTGAGTGTTGATCATAACTTTTGACTCAAAGTCACTGTTCAAAGCCGTAAAATTACCGGCAAACCAATATTGCAATTGCCTGATAACCAATTGCAACGCACCAATTTTTTTTGCATTAATGGTGGTAACTTCGTTAGAATCAGCATCCCACTGGGTCATGATATCACCATTAATAATACATGAATAACGAATCGGTTTATAAACATGCCAAGCTAGTTTTCCGGGCGCTTCCATGAAAATTTTACCAGTAAATATTGCTTTGTTTTTTAACAATTTTAACGTCCGTTGCTGTTCAAAATCCACCTGCAAGGTCTTTATCTGTCCAAGTTGCTGTTCGACCCGCGCCATAAACTGCGTTTCCGGGGTAGTACTGGCGTCGACTATTAAGCCGCCAAACAGTACTCCAGCCAGCATCAACAGTAAAATATTTCTTTTAAATAACCTATTCATAATAACCTTTCTTGCTGTTCTCATTATAAGCGTCAGAACTCATTATCTAAGCAAAGGTCAACGTCCAATTGAACGCCACTTTTATTTCGCTCTTACAGAGCTCTTTTATTTTAATGGATCAGTACCCAGGGTGCTACCCTGGGCTGATATATCTCTGACTTTCAGTCCTAATCAGACGACTAGCTGTTCATCCTGCCAGATTTTCAATTCACCTTCCGCGATCAATTTATCATTATCCATTATTTTTACATCAATAATACCAATATTACCTAATTGAGCACTTTTGAACACTTCAACGGTCAAGCTGTCGCCAACTGAAGCATCACCGTAAAAACGGAATTTCTTAACCCCAACCAACATGCCGCCGCGAACCTGATTACGGAACATGAATGAATCAATTACTGCCATGGCCTGTGAGGCAATTTCAATATATGCCGGTTTACCCAGCATATCATCATCGGTCAACCATGGACAGTCAGGTTTGACAACTATTTCGACCACACCGGAACGTTCCCCTTGGGACAACAGACGATCAACGAGCAAAGCTGGCGGTTTATGCGGCACCAAATTAGTCGCATCCATCGGCAGAAAATCTATCTCATCTTGTTTATCACTATTTCTCCAGCATAACGGGTCAGATGCCAGATAGTCGCCGGTCAACTGATAGGCTGCGCCACGGCAACCGTAACATTCCTCTTTTTTCTCACAACTGCCACAGGGTCCTTTGATTAAATTAAGGTGATTTTTAAGGTTGGTAACCAATTCACTGTCACGCAGAATATCACGCAATGAATTTTTACGAATATCACCGATCGCTTCGGGGATACCGACGCAGGGAAAAACTTTCCCGGTACTGGTAACCAGACATGAATAGATATGTCGCATGCAACGTTCACCGATCAACGGCGGTTGCGGTTCCCAAACATTCCCATATTCAGCATCAATTTCCGCAACCTCATAAAAAATATCTTTCAATCGTTCAGGGGCCGGCATTAGGTGTTTATTATCCATCGCCTTACCTTGCGGAGTAATAATCTCAAAGTATGGTTCAATATGCCGTTCACGCAGCCAACGCCACAGCATCGGAGCTTCTTCAATATTCAACGTCGTCAATACAGAACTGACCGCCAAAGGGCGTTCCGCTGTCGGATAACCAGCCTGCTGAAGATGTTTAATTGCCTGCAGGGCTTTAGGCAGAGCTTTTTTGACCCCGGTAAGTTCTTCCTGAACCTTCGGGTCAAAAGAGTTAAGTTTAACTACCACGCCAACCCCGGCTCTAAAGAGATGTTCAGCACATTCCAGTGTAATCAACGCGCCATTGGAGAATAGCTCAACCACCATCCCGAGCGAGTTGATAAAATCAATCGTCTCAAAAATCTCGGGAAACATCAACGGTTCACCGCCAAGAATAATTATTTTTTGAGCCCCAAGATCACGGGCCTGTTCCAGTACCGAATGAATTTCATCGCGGCTAAGTTCATTGCCCGGCACCCCGTTACTGGTGACATAACAATAGGGGCAGCGATAATTACAAAGCAGGCTAAATTCAATTTCCATCGACAGAATGCGCCCATCCTTTGCCGCTTGCTTAATCTCTTCAAGCGAAAATAAAACATGTTTTTTCATAAATATCTTCTTACCTTAAGTCAAAAAAACGGGTTGGTTTACGCGAATTAGCCGCAAATACCTTGGTTATTGCCGCCTCTCGACTGACCGCTGTCACTTTAAGCGAAATACGCGTTACAGCATTAATTCGATGACTAATTTCATTCAGAGTTATTTTATCATTATTAAGTGCGACAAATATTTCGACCTGATCAGCCAGGTGTTGACCTTTAACCTCAATATAGTATTCATCCACTTCCGCAATAACCGCAAGTTCGCTGAAAACCACCTGCGGAAAAATTGTGGTTCCATTAACTTTAAGCATCTGACTGTTACGGCCAAGGATCGGACCTAACCTTACGCCTTGTCGCCCACATTCACACGGTTCATCAATTATAAAACTGATATCTCCGGTTTTAAATCTGATCAGCGGGGTGCCGGTCATCTGCAATGGTGTTACCACAACTTCGCCTAACTGTCCCGGGGGTAACAATTGCCCCTGTTCATCCACAATTTCGACTATGCCAAGTTCATAACTAAGATGCGCCCCCTGCCCCACTTCACATTCGGCAAACGTAGTAATTGTTTCAGACGACGCATAGGTGGAAAACAGTTTAGCCTGCCAGATGGTTTCAAGTTCAACCGCCACCGGAGACAGGGTTAAATTCTCTTGCCGAATCGGTTCGCCAATGCAGACCAATCTGGTCACCGATGCCATTGAGGTACCTGACTGCTGCATAGACAGCCCCAGTTTCCGTAAAAATGATGGCACACCGACAATTACTGTCGGTGACAATTCATCAATTACCCGGGTGTGACTGGCAAATGAATTCAAGCCATTGCGAATAGCAGTAGCGCCCAGTTGCCTAATACCCAGAAAATAGGCCAAGCCGGCGACAAAACAGCGATCCATTGTACAAGTCAGCAAGATCCGATCATGACAAGTCACTCCGAACCGGGTAAAAGCCTGCGCTTCATTATAGGCCAAGCGGGTCAAATCGTCCTCACTGTAAACAATTTTGCACGGTCTGCCAGTTGTGCCGGAAGAAAAAACAATATCCGCAACATCCGCTTCATTAACGGCAATAAAATCATTATTTTGACTGCTGAAGTCATGTTTATCCGTCAACGGCAACTGCGCTAACGCTTCAAGTTTGAAGTCGCTGAAATCTTTTTCCTGCAGCAACTGCCGGTAATAGGGAGAAGCATCACGGCAATATTCCAAGTGTTGCCGCAACAATTTAACCTGAATCAACTTGATTTCAGCTTCAGTCATAAATTCATCGGCACTATTATTGGTAAATTGTTTTAACATTCTGTCAGTGTCCTATCCTGTTCTTGTGTTGCAGTCATAATAATCTCCCGCAGATGATTTTTCAATTTGAAAGCTGACATATCTCGGTAATCAGCATAGGTTATCATCGGTAATTTACAGATATGTATCCTGCCGGCATGAAAACGAAACCGTCGATCTGGGATATTTTCATTACCAACAATACACAGCGGATAAATCGGGCATTTAAGTGCCAGAGCAATCCTAAAAACCCCGCCATGAAATTGCCCCATTTCAGTTGAACATGAACGGGTTCCTTCCGGAAAAGAGACAATTGTCACTTGATGTTCAAGTAATGAACGGGCTTTATCCAGCAACTCTTCAGCCGACAAAGCATTTATATTCAAATATCCCCCATGCCTGGCAAAAAAGCCAAGAAATGGCAATTTCAGCGGCCAATAATTAACCGTCTGCACCAAATTACGATTAATCATTGAAACCAGAAAAGGGTCAGAACCGCTCCGATGATTACAGACAAAAATTCCCGGAGCTGTTTCTGTTGGGGCCTGGTCAATATATTTCAACTTAATAAAGGGAAAGCTGATAATTTTGATAACCCACTGTCCATAATAAAGAATCGCATAACGCAATACTTTGCGTCGAAATGCCACAGTAGAGAATGGAATCAGAATTATCAGCACCGGCAAAGCCAACAGACAATAGCTCACCGAAGCAATCAGAAATATTGTATATATCCAGATATTAATCATAGCAACGCACTGCTTTGGGAGAAATACTATTGGTTATTTTTAAGAAACTCAGCGAAGAAAGTATAAATATCGCCCAGAGTTCTAATCTGCCTAACCTCTTCATTATCTCGCAAAGAGATACCGAAGCGTTTTTGCAACCCGACAATCAGGTCGACCATATCAAGGCTGTCCAACCCGAGGTCTTCAAATATTTTTTTATCAGCCGTCAAATCTTCAGGTTCAAGCTCAAAGGTCTCAACAAAAATTTCGTTGACCAATGCCTCAATTTCACTATTTGTATATTCTTTTTTTACCATACTATATTCTCTCTATTTATGATATTAATTTAATGACATAAATAATATATCACCAATGTAATAATACTCAATAAATATTGTAGCGTTACCGATGATTTATTATTGAAAAATAGCTGGGAGACAACTATAGTATCATTTACTATTAGGTTATTAATATCTATTTTACAGCAACTAAAACAAGTCACAAAGGTTATCATGAAATATCGTCTATTAATACTTACTATTGGAATTACAGTCTTAACTAACGGTTGTTCAACCGCAATATCTGATTTTACCAGCACCGAACGCGACCAGCAGATCTACAAACTACCGTCTGGGTGCAGTGCCATCCAGAGCACCAACAGCTATGTCATCGAAACCAAAGGCTCCGGGGAAGTTGCCTGCATCAATCTGGGGGGAAAAGATGGTCTGGCAACTGGCGATAAAATAGACTTTTACAAGATAAGATCAAAAAATGGCAAAAACTTCAAAATTTCATTTGCCTCCGGACGAATCATGAAATTATCAGAAACAACCTCATGGGTACGGGTCAAAAACTATAAGACCGCAAATGTCAAAGAGAACCATTTCGCCCGTCTAGCTGATGATCAATCATATTCATTAGGTGAAAAAATGCTCTATCCACCACGTTTTTTCAAGAAGAAAAAGTAGGCAAATTGACAGAATCATTTTTAATAACTTTGCGGAATAGCTATTTCACAGAGAAAAAACAAAAAAGCAAGAGTTAAAATATGAGTAATAAAACAGCATTAATTATTGGTGCGAGTCGAGGAATTGGTCGCGCTGTAGCACTTCGTTTAGCTCAGGATGGATTTGATATTGCTGCTACATGCCGTTCAACTGTTGACGCCCTCGCGGAAGTGAGTGCTGAAATCAATGAACTCGGACGCAAATGTGACACGATGGCATTTGATATCGGCAATCGGCAGGCAAGTGAACAGGCATTGCAGCAATATTTTGCTGAAGATGCTCCGGACATTATTGTCTATAATGCCAGTATCGCCCGCGATGGACTGTTTGCCTTTATGCCGGGCGAAGATTGGGATGATGTACTTCATACCAACCTTGATGGTTTTTTTAATGTGGTAAAGCCGCTGATCTTCAATATGCTCTATAAAAAGTCAGGCCGGATTATTGCAATGACCAGTGCCTCGGGTCAAGTCGGGCAACCGGGACAGATAAATTATTCAGCCTCAAAAGCGGGGCTTATCGGCGCCGTCAAATCACTGGCCAAAGAGGTGGGCAAAAAAGGCATTCTGGTCAATGCGGTTTCGCCGGGTTTTATCGACACAGATATGACCGCTGAAATTCCAAAAGACAAAGTAATGCCACTTATTCCGCTTAAACGCATTGGTTCAACCGCTGATGTTGCAGGTCTGGTGAGTTTTCTCTGCGGCCCGGACAGCTCATATATTCACGGACAGGTAATCGCAGTTAATGGTGGATTGGTAATTTAAATATGGAAACAGTCGCAAAAAAGCATTTTGACACGGTTGTCGTTGGTAGCGGCATCAGTGGCATGACGATGGCATTGTTACTGGCGCAGGTTGGACAAAAGGTGTTGCTGCTGGAACAAGACCATAAAATCGGCGGTTCAATGCAACGCTTCAAGCGTCAAGGTGTACCGTTTGACACTGGATTTCATTTTACTGCCGGTTTTGGTGACATCCTGACACAAATGCTTCAGGTAATGGATATTGAAGCAGCCATCGAACCGATATATTTTTCTCCACCAGGTGGTGCCAGAATATTTTTTAAAGATCGCCAGGAGATGTTATGTTTCCCGCGTAAACGCAATCAATTAGCGGCAATGCTGGCCGAACGTTATCCCGAAGAATCCAAACTGATCAAACAGTTTTTCAAGGATGAAGAGTATATCTTCAAAAATACCCCGACAATGAATCTGAAAAATTTTGAGGCGCTGTTATGCGAAGGCGCGGTACTGAACCTCGGAGTGCTGGATGAAGACTTCATTACTCTCGAAGATTATTTTAATAAACTTGGTATGTCGGCAGAAGTAAGAACTGTGCTCAGCATGTTTGCCATGTGTCACGGAACCCCGCCAAGCGAAATCTCATTTTCCAATCATTGCCGGGTAAGTTATGGGCTGCACAATGGCATTGCCCAGGTGAAAAATGGTGGCGATGCATTTATTCAGGCATTCTCAGCCAAAGCAAGTGAATTTAACATTGAAATACGTTGCAACTGTACCATCAGTGAATGTTTGGCGATAAAAAAACGTACCTCAAATTCTCTAAAACTCAGTGACGGCACCGAGATCAGCTGCAATGAAGCAGTTTTAGCCATCCATCCCCGTGAAATCGTTAAAATATTACCGGAAAGTGTTACCAATAAAATATTCAGAGAACGAGTAACAGAATTTGAAGACACTTTTGGATTTTTCTCGTTACATGCAGTAACCACGGAACCTATTGAGGATTTCCCAATTACCCTGACCGCCTATTTTTCAGTTCCAGATATCGATCGAATCATGTCCGAAAACTGCCCAGATTCCGGCATGGCAATCATGACTACAGTTGAAGCGACAGCTAACGGCAAGGTTCAGGTGGTCAATGCTTTTGACGCAATGTGGATGCATGACTGTGAACAGTGGAAAAACATTAAAAACCGTCGCCAAAACATTGAATATCAGGCATACAAAAAAGCCTATGCCGATAAAATAATTACAAACATCGAAACAGTGTATCCACAATTAAGTGGCAAATTGAAAGTGTTGGAAACCGCGACAATTCTCACATTCAACGACTATCTCCACAGTGGTGGCGCAGCTTATGGGGTAAAACAGCTGGTCGGCCAATTCAACCTGTTCGGTAAATTACCGTTGCGCAATTTTTATGCAGTCGGTCAGAGTTCATTACTACCTGGTGCAATCGGTGCCATGCTGTCATCATTTATCATTTTTAATAAAATTGTCGGCAATGAAAAATTTAAAACCTTAATCAAAAGAATAACCTAATGAAAAGAGTTGTAATAACCGGGTTAGGAATCAGAACCCCGCTTGGCGATGATGTTGAAGCATTCTGTCAGGCGTTACAAAACGGACAATGCGCAGTCAGAGGTATGCCGGAATGGGATCAGTACCCGGAAATCACCAGTCGAGTTGCCGCAACGACCCCTTTAGATGATGCAGAGGTGAAATCAATTCCCCGCAGCAGTCGGCGTTCAATGGGCCGCTTAGCCATCTTTGCCGCGTTAGCCGCCAAAAGTGCGGTAACCAATGCCGGCTTGAGTGAAGATGAACTAGCTGACGGCTCAGCTGGTTGCATTATCGGTTCAACCATGGGCAGTCCTGACAGTATTCTCGAAGCTATGGGTTCATTGATCGAAAACAACAGTTTTTCTGAACTTTCAGCTATGCAGTTTTTCAAATGTGTTTCACACACAGCCGCGATGAATGTCTCCAACTACCTCAATTTGCGTGGTCATATTTCCGCAACTTCTTCAGCCTGTGCATCTTCGCTCCAGGCACTCGGTCAAGGTGCATCAATAATTGCCACCGGTCAACAGAAAATCATGTTGTGCGGCGGTTCAGAAGAGGTCGGTATTTCTGTTACCGGCTCATTCGATATTCTCTATGCCGCTTCACATAATTTCAATGATCAGCCGAAAAAAGCATCACGCCCATTCGATGCTGAGCGAGATGGCCTGGTTTGCGGAGAAGGTGCCGGAATCCTGGTACTTGAAGAGTACGAACATGCCAAAGCGCGTGGTGCGCATATCTATGGTGAAATTACCGGTTACGCCACCTGCGGCAGTGGTAATCATATCAGTCAATCTGACTATCCATCCATTGTCCGCTGCATAAAAAACGCCCTGCAGAATGCCCAATGTGTTCCCGAAACTATAGGCTATATCAGTGCTCATGCTACCGCGACGGTTCATGGCGACGCCGTTGAAGTTGCCGCCATTAAAGAGGTTTTCGGTGACAGTATTCCGATGAGCAGTATGAAAGGACATATCGGTCATACCATGGGGGCGTCAGGTGCAATCGAGACCATTGCATCATTAATCATGATGCGTGACGGTACTATCTATCCAACAATCAATTTGGACAATGTTGCCGACGATTGTCAATACGGGGCTCATATTACAACACCAACCGCAGCCCCATTCAATGCCTTTATCAAAAACTGTTTTGCCTTTGGGGGCATTAACGCGGTACTGGTCTGTAAAAAAGTATAATGATACGATAATTCCGATTGTATTAGTAGTGCCAGAACGAAAACGCCAATATTTCATTTCGGCTCAAATCGCACACTAAATACAACCGGTTCACCCAGAAAATTTCTCAATTTGCCGCCCGGCACGTGACTTCGAACGTGTCTTAGAGGTCGGCTCCCACATTCTACATTCCTAATTGACGCTGCGCTCTGGCGTTCCGCCAGCCTCTACGGCTCCGCCTACGTCATAATTATTTTTTGGGGTATCCGATTAGGTAGGTTATCGGACAGGTACCGAAGATTGATCTCTGTTCGCCAATCTGCCACTCATGCTTTGTATCAGTAAATTCAGCAACCATTGCCGTAAATTCTGCGGGTGAATAGGCTTTCCAGTTAGAGATACAACCATCAACCATGACCAGCAACGGCACTAATGGTATAATATAGGTGAACAACAACCGTCGCCATGAGAAAGGCCGGATAAACGGGGTAACGCCCCAAACCAAACCCGGAACCAGCAGTGCTGGAATAATTATATTAAACCAGGTTCGTTTGGTATAATCAAAAAACGCGACACCACAGCCCTGCTCTATTGCGGAACGGAGAAATATTTTTATTGTTGTTTCATCAAAATGATGGATGCCGGAAAAAATTGTTCTGAATCCGGCCGGCATCTGTTGTATATCCAACAAATCAACCGATTCTGCCATATATTCAACCTGTCCCCCAGATAAAACCGCCAGCTCTTTAACACTCTGCTGATTGGGGAATTTATCACACACCGTAGCCTGGCAACCGCCGTCAGCTCCGTTTATATTTCGCAAAATTTTTATCATATAGCGCCCATTTCCAGTACAAAAATCGACAATCTGAGTTTGCTTACTCTGCACCAGCGCATTTTTCAGCAATAGGCAAACCGGTTTATATGGGTTCATATGGTAGGTAAAAAAAGAGAGAAAATCGGTCAGGTAATCCCGCAACCAGGCCGGACAATAGGCAGTTTCGTGAAACTCTTTGATTTTAAGCCGCTTAATCATTAACTCTCCTAATCAGGTGGCATCTGAAGGCAGATGCCGCTTCAAACTCCGCTCCTTCGTCGCTACGGAAGCGGGGTAAAATAAAATATATTAGGACTCGCAAAAAAATAACTTGGATTTTTGAGCGAGCCCCTACTTCGTCTTTCGTTGCACGCAAGTGTCCCAAAAATGACAGGAATTTGCGAGTTATGATCTAATAATCTTACCACTCACAGTCTTACCGATTTCAGCCACGAGCTTAAACTCTTTAGGCACACAATAGTCCGGTAGATTTTTATAACAGAAAACTTTTAGCTCACGAACAATCTCACGTTCATTTAAGTTATCAGCTGAAAATTTCACAACTACTTCAGCCACCGGAATTTCGCCGAAACTGTCATGTAATTTACCAAAAACTTTAACCTCTTCAATCAGAGGCGACGTTAACAGTACCTGTTCAACCTCGTCGGGAAAAATTTTCATGCCAATAAAGTTAATCATATTCTTTGCCCGTCCGACAATAAACAAGAATCCATCATCATCCAGTTGTCCAATGTCTCCGGTATTGAACCAGCCGTCAGTCATAATATCTTCAGCCAAAGCAAACGGTTCCAAATAGGCATCAAACATTCCTGGCCCCTTTAATATAATTTCTCCCCTACCCTGTTGATCCTGGTTAACCAGTTTCAATTCATAGTCCGGCAGAATTGTCCCGACCGAATCAAATTTATCGGTTGCCGTAGAGCTGTTAATAAACGGCAAGCCTACTTCAATAATGCCATAGGCCTGTTTAAGCGCAAAACCATACTTATTGCTAAATGCTTCGGCGACATTAAACGGTAATTTCATTGCAGTGGAAATAGCCAGTCTGACATCTGTAACCATTGCGGTTTCGAATAGCGTCATTTGAGTCATCATACGATAATGAAACGGCGTTGCGTAAATCACTGTAATCGCCCGCGATTGCAGAGCATCAGCAATTTTTTCCGGCAATGAACCGCCGGCAATCACAATCGACGCCCGGTTCCGTAAAAAGAGTAAAATAGTCACGACAAAATGAAATGACATATCCAGCACCCACAATACCCTGTCGTCAGCAGTAATCTTCAACCGTTTATTGGCAGCGGCTGTTCTTTCAATAATTGCCCGATGGGAAAGCACAACTCCTTTACTCTGTCCGGTAGTGCCGGATGAAAAACGGATAAAGGCCGGAATATCCTGTTCTGACAACTGACATAGTGTAATATTTTCAGATATCAACGCAATCATAAAAGCTGCTTTACCGGAACCGGCAATTGACAAACTATAGCTATTTTTTCTACTATAACAGGCTTGATCAAACAGTATATAATTAACTTTAACCCGTTGTAAACCAGCTTCAATTTCGCTTTTCGGTGTATTTATCGGAATCGGCACAATCGCAATTTCAAGCTCAAGAACAGCTAAACTAACCACAATATAGCGATAAGAGTCTGGCATCAACAGAGCAACAGCCATACTGCGTTTCAGTCCAATAGCCAGCAACTGTCGTTTTATTGCATCAACATCGCTAAACAGTTGCTGATATGAGGCAGAGAACTCTCTATCAACTACCGCTTCGCCAGCAAACCCGTCAGCCTGTCTTCTAATTAATTGTGTAATATTCATTCGCTTCATTTTATTGTACTAAAGTCTTCATGTTTTTGAGCAATCATAAGGGCTTACTCAAAAATAAATTGGTGGATTTTGCGCCGGAAGCGGACTGCTGATCAAGGCACGAAAGTGTTTACATAGTAGAACTATATGAATATTTTCGTAACGCAGAATAGCTGTTCGCAGTCAAGCAAAAACTCCAAGTTATTTTTTTTGTGAGTCCTAAGCATTAAGATGCCGTTATTTAAACGTTATACGACAAATTAGTGCAGATTTTTTTGTTGTTGGAGTACAGGCTTTAGCCTGCAATCAATACGCTTTAAAACGCAGACTGAAGTCTGTACGCCAACATGGTGCTAACATCTTTTCGTGGATGGTTCAGCTAAATCTACAGTTCAAAACTCATTCTTGCAATCTTAGATATAAAAAAAACAAAAAACTTTAGCTAGACGGTACTCGAAAAGCCTTTAATTGCCGCATCGCGGCAATTAAAGGCTTTTCTCCGCTCCGTTTATATTAATTTCAAAGAAAATTCTTTGACAATGGCTGGGTTATCATGTAGGTTATATTTCAAAACAGGAACTCATAAAAACCGCCATATACATTAAGTTCAAAAATATCTATTGACTACCAAAGGGGGAAATATATGCTAAAACAATTTTATACGAAACGGCACATAGGAAAAGCTCTTATCTGCACAGTAGCCATTGCAACTCTTACCAGCGGTTGCGCATTGTTCAAATTACAGGAAAATATTGACGAACTGAATCATTTAGGAAAAATCCAGGGAAAGACAGTAACCAGTTCACCAGTAACCGCACCAATCATTATAGTTTTAATTAAGGAGACCCCTAAGCATCCAGAATTAATTAACTATCAAGTACAACAACAGCCAGACGACTTTTCTATGTTAGTAGATCCTGGCAAGTATTACCTTTTTGCTTATGAAGATAAAAACCGCGACATGAAATACCAAGACAATGAACGTATAGTTAAATCAGCGTTACTTCAAGTTACTTCCGGCAAAAAACTGACTGACATCACCCTTAGAATACCCGATACCCCTAATGATAAATTAATAAAGACCATCACCGAGTTGCGCAAACATGCCTCTGTCAATATAAACTCCATTAAACTTAATTTAGGAAAAATTGTTACGATTGATGAAAAGTATTTTTCACCTGAAAACTCTTCAATGGGCATGTGGGAACCGGTACGTTTTGTCAAAGAAATCCCATTCGGACTGTTTATGTTGCAAAAATATGATCCAAATAAAATTCCGGTACTATTTGTCCACGGCATTAACGGTTCACCGAAAAATTTTAAATATATTATCTCACAACTTGACCGGAATAAATTTCAGCCGTGGATTTTCTACTACCCGACCGGTCTCAGACTGGGACTTATCGGCAACTTTTTTAACAGCTCAGCCACCGAGTTACTGGTAAAATACCGGATTAAAAAAATCTATATAGTGGCTCACAGTATGGGGGGCTTAGTCTCTCGCTCATTTATCAATTATAACCTGAAAAACAATAAAAATAGTGCGATAAAACTGTTTATTTCCATCTCATCACCATGGCAGGGCCATAAAATGGCTAAAATGGGGGTTGAAAAATCACCGGTAGTAATGCCGGTCTGGAATGACATGGCACCTGACAGTAAATTCCTTGCCGAACTCTATGCAAAAAAACTGCCTAAACAGCTACCGTACTATCTGCTATTCAGCTACAAAGGCGGTTCTAACTCAGCCGGCGAAACCAATGACGGTGCAGTAACTCTTGCCAGTCAATTGCGCCTCGATGCCCAACGGGCAGCAAAATTGGTCAGAGGTTACGATGAAACTCATACCAGTATACTGAAAAGCAAAACCGTCTCCGACTTGGTCAATAAGATTCTAATCAAGTGGTACCTGAAGTCAGATACCGCTTCAAACTCTGGTCGGTAGCACCGACTGGCAAATAATGCGCTTCGCGCATGGGGAGCGGGCGTGCAAATAATATTTTACTTCGTCTTTCGTTACTTTTTTTTACTATAAAACGCTTTTATAAAGGGTTTCAAGTGTCCAAAAAAATGACAAGACTTTGCGTGCAGTGAGACTATGATATTCCAAAACTAAATGATGCTCCGACCTGACTGTTAACAAACGCTTCAGGGAAACGTTGTTCAAATCGCGGAATAACCTCTTCGCCGGTACAGTGACACGGAATGAGCTGTTCAACCTGCCAGTTCTCCAGTGCGTCAGAAGTTTTATCCAGCCGTTCCTCAGAGGCATATAACAGATGCATACCGCCGATAATCGTATGGATTTTATCCTCACCAGTTAGTTGTTTAATATAATCAACAGTATTAACCAATCCTGAATGGCAACAGCCAAGCACAATAATCAACCCCTGTGTAGTTTTTATCCATATCGCCTGATCATCTTCGAGCAGATCCGGTTGAGTTTTGGCTTGATCAAGATAAAACGGCCCTCCGGTATCTTCAAAGTTGCTGTGACGTGGAATAGCACCGGTAAGCCCCAAGCCGGGAATCAGTTCAATCGAACCTGCTTGCCATTGAATCTGACCTTCCGGTAAACTGTCCATTGCCATTCTTATTTCCGGTTGCATGCCGGCATATTTGATATTTTCTGGTCGAATACTGTAACGTGGTAGCACTACGCCGGGATGACAATAAATTTTCACTCGCGGGTTAACCTGCAACACTCTATCCAAAGCACCAGTGTGGTCATAATGTCCATGGCTTAAAATTACCGATTCCGCTTTTCTAAGATCAACATTTAACGTTTTAGCATTAGGCAACAATGCCTCCCCTACTCCGGTATCAAACAAAAAACTATGTTCATCGGCTTCAATCCAAAACGACAATCCATGTTCGTAGTGCAAATTATTTGCTCCTTGATGATCATCTACTAAAATCGTAATTTTCAAATCAACAATATTATCAGTTGATTTATATATTTCATTTACCTGTTTACTACTCATTATTATCTATTCCTGTTTAAAATAACCGGCTTTGCCGGAATTAAAAAAACGTCAGTATCAAATTTGTTGATAATCCTGTAAGGATTTCTTTACCTTAGCCCACCACATAGTGTGGGCAATTATCAAAACAATATTGTTTCCTGTATGGAAACCTCAAATTTTTGACTGCTAATAAAACAGATATTTTGAAGTTTGCCTACAGCAAACAAATCTACTTATACTCAAACACCACCACGATGAGGTGGCCTAAGATGCCATTATCCCTAAGGGATGCTCATAAAAGATAAAACAAACTTAAATACAATTTCCTATTAAGTTAAAACATATACCAAAGATCCGCCCCCAGCTCCAGGAGGACGCCATTCTTTATGTCGCCACCTAACGGGGCTTAATTATTTTTTCGTTCAGGCACTATTCCGTGAAACTTTGCCCCAGGTGATATTATTCCAGATTCTTTCGTAAAAATAGTACATTATCATTCTGGTTGAATGATGAAAAATGACCACCGCGGTTGCAATTGTTGCTGCATTTTTCATATTTTCCGGCAATAACTGAACAATAAAATAGGCTCCGATCCAAGTCCAGACGATGCCGATAACCCGCCAGATAATTGTTTTGACGAATGAGCGTTTTTTCAGTTCATTTTTTGAGTTATTTTTCATTTTGAATTGAACCTGTTATCCGATTTGTGATTCTCAACTTTTCCGCGATGTTTTTCGCACCAACCGGCAACCGCGTCCGGGTAGGCGTCAAAGTCAGGAATATATGGTTTTATATCAAGCAACGGAGTTCCATCAAGCATATCTGGATTATCAATATAGATAATACTACCTTCCCGTTTGACTAATTTAACAATAGACATGCCAATTTGATTGGGTCTTTTAGGTGCTCTGACAGCAAATACGCCATGCTTTTCATCTTCCAGAAATGGCGCAACCTGCAGTTTAAAATCATTCGACCTGTTCAAATGATAAAGCAAAATAATATGAGAAAATCCTTCAATATCCTTAAGCCCATCACTAAATGCCGGAAAAAGCTCTACGGTTCCATGTTTACCATGCGCTCCTGCCGGTTGGATCGGCATCCCAGCAAGCTCTTTAAATGGTGTATGAATTATCCCAATGGGTTTAAAAGTAATTTCACTATCTTGCAACATAATATTATTCCTTAGAGGTGATTTCAAAAGTCCAACGCGAGCATGATTTTTTATCATTTTGGGCGAATAGATTTTGACTTTTTAGCGATTGAGCATACCGGTAGGTATGTAAATAAGTTCAAAATTAAAAATCTGCCGTGGAGACTTTTGAAATTGCCTCCTTACACTTAGCAACAATTTTTTCACTGATATTTTTCAGCGCTTTAGCCGTTTCAGTCTCACCGAAACGCTGAACAAAAGGTTTACCGGCATCACATGACGCCATAACCGCCGGTTCGATCGGTAATTCACCGAGTAGTTCAACCCCGAAATACTCAGCCAATTTAACCCCGCCACCACTATTGAAAATATCTGTTTGGGTTTTACATTCAGGACAGACAAACCCACTCATATTTTCAATCAAACCAATCACCGGCAATTCAAGGTGATGACAGAAATTGATTGATTTTTTCACATCTGCGGCAGCCACTTCCTGAGGTGTAGTTACCACAATCGCGCCAGTGGCATCTTCAATCAACTGACATACCGATAACGGTTCATCACCCGTGCCCGGTGGCAGATCAATAATCAGATAATCAAGTTCACCCCATTCGACATCTTTGAGGAACTGTTTAATCACCCCCATTTTCATCGGACCGCGCCAGATTAACGGGCTCTCTTCCGACTCAATAAAAAAGCCGACTGAAATAACTTTCACGCCGCCCGATTCAACTGGAGTAATTTTACCATTAACCTGAGCTGGATGAGCATGCTGTAAGCCCATCATGGTAGGAATGCTCGGTCCATGAATATCGGCATCTAACAGACCGACCTTATAACCTTCCATTGCCAGCGAAGTTGCCAGATTTACCGATACCGTGCTTTTCCCAACCCCGCCTTTGCCGGACAGAACTAACAGTTTATTGGTTATTTTGCACATCACCTGACCTAAGACCTGGCGCTCGAGAAAATCTTCCATACTTTCATTGGCATTTTTATTCTTAGCTGAACAACTTTCAGACTGACAACTTTCACAATTTGTTTCACTCATAATAATTTTCCCTTGAGGCATTCGCCTCTTACGTTTAATTTATCGCATCAAAAAAAGCTACCCGTAAGCTCCTTGTACCCATTATGGGTAGTTTTTAGTTAGTTTGCCTGGCGATTTATGCACAGATCTAAAGAATAAAAGTTAAAAATTTAACCTAAACGAGTATACTAACAAAATCTGTAATTATAGCCTATTTCTCTTTTGGGGTTAAGACAACGATCGCCGGTATTGAGAATATCGACAAACCGATTGCCAGCCAATAGGCTATTTCCAAACCAAACTTGTCACTTGCCAACCCAAACAAGGCCACCGCGGCCGCGCTCATCATAAAACTGACAGTCATATAAAGCCCGTTGAGAAACGCAAGTTTCTCACTTTTTATTTCATTGATACAAGCCATCATCACCGGACTGGTGGCAAAAATAGCAAAGCCGATAATCATCAGTAGAATTATCGAAGGCTGTTGCTTCATCATCATCACAACCGCCCCGGTAATAACCGCAGTCAACATCGTTACGATCAATACAATACGCCGACCGACCAAATCAGATAAAGTTCCAGCAACATAGGTGCCCAATGCCCCAGCTAACTGGACTAAAGCCAAGGTCAAGCCAGCCGACCAGATAGTTGCGCCTTGACTGATCAGATAGATGGGCAAGAATGTGGTGAAACCAGTTTTAATAAAGCCACGAAACAGGTTAAAGAAACCAGCACTGAGAATGATCCGTCTATGGGTTTTAAACACCACCATTGGACTGGCAGTTGATTGTTTTTTAGCCTGAATCTCTTTATGCGGCAGTTTGCGGATTTTGAAAAAGAGAAACCCCGAAGCAATAATCCCAACCGGCATCAAACGCCAGGTACCTTCAAGTCCCCAATATGATATGGCACTAAGAATAACCAACGGTGCAACCGTTCGTGACAGTTCTCCGCCCAACATATAAAAGCTCATGCCACGCCCAGTTGAACCATGCGCAATCCGTTTGATATAAACCGGAGCCGGAACATGAAAAAATGCCCCGCTGACACCGGCAATAAGCAATATCACTAACAACGAAAAATAGTTATCAGTCAAGCCGAGCAAACTCATCGCCATCGCGGTAATCGCGGGCGAAATGACAATAAAAATCCGCAGTGAGGTTTTCTCCGCCAACCAACCGATTACTGGGTTGAGTAGCGAGGGCAAACTCTGGGCGATAGCCAGTAGACTGGCTGCAGTATAGCTGATCTGCAAATTTTTAATAATAATAGGCAATATCGGTGACAAAAAGCCCGAATAGACATCATGGACAAAATGGGCAATAGAAATCGCCAGAATATTGCCACGTTGAAAAACTGGCTTTGAGGCCGAATTGTTGGTAGTTGTACTACTTTTATTCATATTTTTTATTCATATTTTTTATTTATTATTGTTTTATTCGGGGACCCGCAAGGAGTACCTCTACATTTTCTTATCAGACCTATCACCTATCAGAATCAGACCTATCAGACTGTGAACTAGTAGATCACAATCGTCGCTAAAGCTCCTTAAAGCACCACCTAAAGGCAGAACTACGAACGGTTATCCATTATCTCTTATAATTTTCCAGAGTCCGGTGATGGCGGTAAATGCTGCGCCTTTACCATGTTCGAGGATTGTTTTACCTGACAACAGAGCCTGATGTACTTCGCGATCAAACGGTATTTCGGCAATAACTTTACTGCCTGCCTGTTCGGCAATTACCTTAATCTGTTCGACCATGTCAGGATTCAAATCAGCTTTATTGACAACAATCAGTGATTTAACCTGAAAATGCCGGGTTAATTTCAACACTCGTTCAAGATCATGAGCACCGGAAACCGTGGGTTCAGTAACAATCAACATCAAATCAGCGCCGGTAGTTGAAGCGATAACCGGACAACCGGTTCCCGGCGGACCGTCACCCAGAATTGTGGCATGACACAATTTGTCGGCAAAATGGGCCGCTTCCGTTCTGACTCTGCTGACCAATTTACCGGAATTTTCTTCACCAATCCCCAATTCAGCATGCACCATGGTACCATGAGGAGTTTGCGAAAAGAAATAATTACCATTTTCGGCAACTTCCATCTTGACCGCCTGGACGGAACAGACAAGTTCACACAAACCACACCCTTCGCAAGCAAAATTATTTACCATATAAGTTGCACCGACTAAATCATTGCCGGGGCCGTCCATATTGATCGCATTAAAATGACACATCCTAGCGCATTTACCACAACCGAAACAGGTTTCTGAATCAATTATCGCCGTTTTACCAGCAGAAAAATCGTGGATTTCGGTAGCCTGCGGTTTAATCAGCAAATGTAGGTCGGCGGCATTAACATCGGCATCAAACAATATTTTATCATCACATAACTGCCCCAAGGCGGCGGTTACAGTAGTTTTACCCGTGCCACCTTTGCCGCTGATAACCACGATCTCTTTATAACCGGCCGCTGTACCTTTATCATGCCAAAGCACCTTGCCATTATCTTCAATAAAAGTTGGCGGTGCAGGAATTACCGGTGGCGCAGTAGTGATGTTCAAGGTCATAATATTCTGATGAATTGCCACAAAAGCATCATTGAGTTCCGGGAATTCATTGACTAACACCTTGCCTCTGGCATAGGCCTCGGCATATTTGCGATCAAATGAAATTTTTCCAAGTAAAGGAACCCCTATTTCACTCGCATACTCTTCTATAATAGCATCATGCTCATCCGAACGGTTAATAATAATACCGGTCGGAATTTTCATTGAGAGTGACAGTTCAACCGCCAATCGCAGATCCCGCAGACCGAATGGGGTTGGTTCTGTTACCATAACCGCGACATCGGCATGATTCAAAGTTTCAACCACCGGACAACCAGTTCCCGGTGGGGCATCAATAATATTCAGCTCACTTGAGGCGTACTTATTCAATAGTTCCTGAATAACCTTAGGCGCTAAGCTTTCACCGATATTGAGCAGGCCATAGCCAAATTCAAAAGGCAGTTCAGGACTTTTTTCAAAGTAGAACATTTCACCTATGGCAACCGCCTTTTCAGGCATTGCCTGACGCGGACAGACATAATTACAGGTTCCACATGAATGACAGAGCTCATTGAATATCAGAATCTCTTCATTCACCAACGCCAAAGCGTTATAATTACAGGCCGCCACACATTTACCACAGGCAGTACAACGGTCTTCCTGCCAATCAGGCTTAGGTGCAGTTACCATATTCTGCTGCGGTGTGTCAAGCTTTAAAAATAGATGTGAATTGGGTTCTTCCACATCACAGTCGAGTAAAACCGTTGAGCGACTATCATGTTGGTTAAGATGCCAAGCATAATTAACCGCAAAAGTCGTTTTCCCAGTCCCACCTTTGCCACTGGCAATTACTATATTCATAATAAAACTTCCTGATTTTAAGGTTATCCGCACTAAATAGTGTCTGAACGGAAACTCTCATTTAAGTTAATTTCAAGATCAGATTGTGCAATAATGCTTTTAAATCATAAGTTGCATACCCTTGCGGTATGTGGCTTTATGATTTGAAGCCATTAGTGTGCGGTTTGAGCCAAAATGAAACAATTGGCGTTTTCGTCCAGGTACCCACTAGAATAATGCAGTCTCGCTCGTCAACAATTCCAGATTCAAGGAAACTGAAAACCTCTCAAGAGAGACGCTTAAACTACCTTACCCCATAATTTTACTGTATGGCCACATCAGAATACCGCCATCCATCACTTTGACATCTTTGTAGCCATTCTGTTTCAAAATCAATGCCGCTTCATAACCGCGCAACGATATTTTACAGAATGCGACAACCGGTTTAGTTTTATCAATCTTATCCAAACTGGTTCTGATTGCACCGAGCGGAATAGCTAATGAACCTTCAATCCGCATCTGCTCAATTTCACCCGGGCTACGAACATCCAGGAAGGTAAACTCTTCACCGGCATCAAACATCGCCTTGACATCTTTAGAGGTAATGCCCTCCATCGCGCCGGCAATTTTATTGCGAATAATATTAGCGGCAGTCAGGATATTATCAACCGCAGGAGCATACGGTGGAGCATAACTCAGATCGAGATTCGCCACCTGAGTAACCGTCATTCCAGCACTGATAGCTGTCGCTGCAACATCAATCCGTTTATCCGCAACCCCCAGTCCAATTGCCTGCGCACCCAACAGTTTACCTGTTTTGCGATCAGCAATAAGTTTAAGCATCAAAGGTTTGGCATCCGGCATGAAATGCGCCTTATCAGGGGCAGGTGCCAAACAGGTAACAACATCATAACCGGCATCAATAGCCTGTTGCGTTCCAAGCCCGGTACGGGCAACCGAGAAGTCAAAAATCTTGCAGACAGTACTGCCCAGTACGCCCGGGAACTGATCGTCAATACCACAAATGGCATTGGCGGCTACCCTGCCCTCTTTATTAGCAGTTGAACCCAGTGGAATATAACAAGGTTCATTGGTTATAATATTCATTTTTTCAGCACAATCGCCAACGGCAAAGATATCAGGATCATTGGTCTGCATCTGGGCATTAACTTTTATCGCTCTGGTCGGACCGATTTTGATACCACAATCCACCGCGAGATTGGTTGATGGTGAAGCGCCTATTGCCATAACCACCATATCAACCGCAATATCACCATTATTAGTAATAACTTTATTAACGATATTATTCTCACCACCGAAACCGGTAACTTTGGTGCCGGTCATAATCTTAACCCCTTTACTGTTGAAATACTTCTCAACCAATATTGCCATTTCAGGATCAAGAATCGGTAAAATATTCGGCAAGAACTCAACCATGGTCACCCGGCAACCGGTTTCAACAAAAGCTTCAGCAACTTCGACTCCGATCAAGCCGCCACCGACAATCACCACGTTAGGTGCACTATGTTCAGCCAGTTTGGCTTTAATCGCTTCAGCATCCTCAACCCCTTTAAGGGAAAAGATATTGCCCAATTCCAACCCTGGAATAGGTGGTTTTACTGCGCTCGCACCAGTTGCCAGCACCAGTTTATCATAACTCAATAATGCTTCACTGCCATCTTGACGACGAATAGTTACCGTCTGATTTTCACGATCAATTGCTGTCGCTTCGGTGCGATTAAGCACATTGACATTTTTCACTTTCTGAAAAAAGACTGAATCACGCACCGTGCCAACCGGAGTCGCCATCAACTCTTTCTGTTCCTTAACTACGCCGGAAATATAGTAGGGCAAGCCACAGCCGGCATAAGAGAGAAATTCACCTTTTTCAACAATTGTCACCTCCGCATCCGGGCACAGACGATTAATTTTTGACGCTGTTTTAGGTCCAGCTGCGACACCACCAATAATTACTACTTTCATACTTTTATTCCTTTTTATTCGGGTGGTACTGTCAACCCTTACCTATGGTTACAGACCTATTTTCTTACTTAAAATCAATAAAAAACAGAGAAAAACCGTCTTCCCCCTTTTTTATTGCGCTTTTTGATATAAAATCAAGAGAGGTTCCCAG